>CAJCJB010000291.1 GCA_903970545.1 Candidatus Saccharimonadota bacterium
ATAGTACCTGATTCTTCTACATACTGATGGGTTTTAGAGTCTGTCCAAATTACCTGTTGGTAACCTTTCTTTTGGGCTAATATGGTTGGATATAATGAACGCCCATAGTTACCACCATTCTTTACAAAACCTACGCCGCCTTCTACCGAGCGGAAATAAGAACTTTCTATTAATACGCGTAAAGGCTCGGTATAATACTTTCCGGCAGGCGCCATGATGATTACAAACTTATAATTCTCAGATGGGCGCACGCCAATTGCCTCATCGGTTGCAATAATAAACGGACGAATGTAAAGAGAACCAAACTCATCGGTAGGCACCCATTCTTTATCAATCTTTAATAATTCCATCAAACCACCCATAAATATTTCTTCGGGCACTTCGGGCATAGCCATACGCACCGCCGATTTATTTAAACGATTATAGTTTTCATAAGGGCGAAATAAAACAGTTTCGTTGTTAATAGTTCTAAAGGCTTTCATGCCTTCAAAAATTGTTTGTCCGTAGTGCAGCGCGCTCACAGCATAGCTCATAGGCGCATTGCCATAAGGCTCTATAGATGTTTTGCCCCATTTTCCGTCGGCATACTCGGCAACAAAAATATGGTCGGTAAATACTTTTCCGAAAGGAACTTTATTTACATCCTGATCGGCTAACCTGCTTTTTTTGGTTAGCGTTATCTTGTCAATGTGCAATGGGGCTGTAGTAATCATAGGGCTTGTATTTATTGTCTGCCAAGTAAGTACATTTTTTCGTTAACTACAAATATTTTAGGCAAATTAACTTTAACAACTCATAAATGCAAAACAACTAACTTTGCCGCTATGGTTGCTATACAGCGATTTTTTTATGCCCTTTGGAAATGCCTTTTTCTTGCCGCATTTCTAAGCATACTATTGCTTTTATACCCTTTCTTGGTATGGTTTTTAGCAGATAGAAAGCGCTATAAATATGCCTTTTATTGCCAAAAGATAATGGCAAGCTGGATATGTTTTTTCTCGGGTATATTTATTAAAAAGGTATATGAAATAAACCCTAACGAAATACCCCAACCCTGCGTTATTGTATCAAACCACGCATCGTATCTGGATATTATAGTGAGCTACTTTGTTATTAAAAAGTACTTTGTGTTTATGGCCAAGTTCGAATTGAATAAAGCACCCTTGTTTAGTATCTTTTTTAAGGATATGCAAATCTCTGTCAATAGAGAAAGTCGTACAAACTCCCACAAAGCCTTTATCCGTGCAGGAGAGGAGATTGATAAAGGGCATAGTATCTTTATATTTCCTGAAGGAACTATTTCATCCTTCGGCGAGTTAAAGAACTTTAAGAACGGACCCTTTAAATTAGCTGTAGAAAAGCAAGTGCCTATTCTTCCCATAACGTTTGTAAACAATTGGAAGTTACTACAAAACGGAGGTTTCTTTAAGAGTTATGGTCGCCCCGGTATTTCAACTATTGTAATACATAAGCCTATTAAAACTACCGGACTGAAAGAAGAAAATATTGTAGATTTGCGTTCGCAGGTATTTAGTTTGATAGATAGTATCTTAAAGAAATATAATAATGAAGATTGACCATAAAACAGTTGATGAAGTAGCGCACCTTGCCCGCCTTGAATTTGATGCTGCAGGTAAAGATGCTATGGTGAAGGATATGAACAATATGCTTGCCTTTATTGAAAAGCTAAACGAGTTGGATACAACAGGCGTTGAACCTTTGATATATATGACGGATGAATCTAACGTATTACGTGAAGATGTGGTAAAAGAAACTATTACTCAAAAAGAGGCGTTACTAAATGCCCCTAAAAAAGACAGCGATTACTTTAAAGCACCTAAGGTTATTGATAAGTAGGTCTATTGATTTTTGTAAGGATCAGAGAATTTAGGATCCGTATAATTATAATCAGTAAGAGTTTTTAAAAACGCTACTAAACAACCCTTTTGGTAGCTTGTCAGTCCTAATGTTTTAGCTTGCTTTAGCGGTTGACGAGTAATGGGGTCTATAGCAAGAAATTCCATACTTAAATTAGCATTATACATTACACCGGAATTATAATGATCTACCACTTGATCTAACGTAGTATACCTGCCATCATGAAAATAAGGTGCGGTAAGCGCTATATTTCTTAATGAAGGCACTTTAAAAACACCATTAAAGGCTGGATTTGATAACAAAGCACCTAAACCATTATCTTTATAAACAGAATCTAAACCTACATCACCCCATGTTAATCCATTATTCCAACCTCTTACATCAGTTCCTGCATGACAATCGGTACATTCTAAACCTTGAAAAAGACTTGCCCCTTGCTGTTCTTCTACTGTCAATATGCTATTAGTAGTATTCCAACCGCCACCACTGGCAGAGATAACCCCTGCTTGATCTGCCCTTGAGTTTTGAGAGAACATAGAGTATAAAAACTGAGCTAAAGCAGAACCTACTTCTTCTTTTGTAATATTGGTTGTACCAAAGGCTGCCTGAAATAATTGAGGGTAGTATGAAGTAGCACTTAGTTTTTCAACCATAAAATCAGAACTGGTAAGTCCCATCTCAACCTGATGCCTGATTGGTTGCAATACCATATCTTCTAATTTAATAGTTCTATTATCCCAGAAAAAGCCTGAAGAAGTAATAGCGTTTACTATTGCCATAGAGTTGCGGGTAGTTTGACCGCCATTAAATCCATTACTAAAGCTAACGTTATCGGCAAAGGCAAACTCTTGTTTGTGGCAAGATGCGCATGCTACCATATTGTTATCTGATAGCTTTTTATCATAAAACAAAGCTCTTCCAAGGCTTGCACCTGCATTAGTTACAGTATGCGTATTTGCCACAAACTGTCCACTTGCATTGGTTGTTAATACCTCATTTACTGACTCGTAGTTATACGCAGGGTTTAAATAAGGTGCCTCATCAGTAAGAGTTACGGCATGATTTTCTTTTTTACACGAAACAAATAAGGCGCATCCTGTTATAACAGATGCAGTCCAAATAAAAATTGTTTTTTTCATAGCTTTAATTTTAAAAGGTTAAAAAGAACATGACAAATAAATCGATATTGGGTTATATATTAGTGCAGAATAATTAGTGCCTTTCCTGTCTGTTGAATTTTCATTTGGAAACAAACTGTAATTAGTACCTGTTTTAGAAACAGTCATTTTTAATGGCATCATATATTCGGCAAAAATAGATAAGCGTTTATTAATGTTATATTTAAGTAATACTCCCGGTGCAACTCCATATTGCTTATAAGTAGCATAGTTTTTTACCTGATCAAAAGGAGTAACAAAAGTTGTAGAGCTATCTATATATGCCATAAAAACATTTAAACCATATGCTACACTAAATTTACGACTTATGTTTTTAGTAAAATAAAAGGCCAAACTGGCACTTGAGTAGTAATTATTTGTAACAGTTTGCTCGTTGGTTTGCACATTAGTTTGGTAGTTTTTACCATTCGAACCATTAATACCTGCACGTATAAAGAACTTCTTGAAATTTCGGGTGTAGTAAAGAAACGAACTGTTTAAATCGGGTGTGGTACTCGATTTAAAAACCTTTTCTAAAAAACTGGATGCATTTATAGAAATGGTGTTTTTATAAAAAGATGAAGTCTTTTTTGCAGTATCAGTAACATGATGCTTTACCGTATCAATTTGAG
>CAJCJB010000292.1 GCA_903970545.1 Candidatus Saccharimonadota bacterium
TTGATATAATTTTATCTCGGGTTAGCATGGGTTTTAGTTTATTGGTTCGCAAAACAAATTTACTTAACCTTTGACTAACCCTTTTTTTTAAAACTTTAACTAGCAACTTGAATTAATTAAAAGAAATTAGTACCCGAAAACTTCTTTAAGCGATAGGTATTTAACTTGCCCATATTTCTCAAGGATTTTGGAGTCAAGTAAACTCTTATTACCAACTAAAAGTAAAGTTAGTGGTAAAGACTTTACATACGTTTGCTGAAACTTCTTTACATCATCAAAGCTCATGGTTTGTACTTTATCAAAAATGTTTCTTCTGATGTCGTAGTTTAAACCTAATCTGCGGGCACCTTCATAGTTAATCAGCAATTGCATTTTAGTTAAACGCTCGTTACGGATACTTGAAATAATAGCATCTTTAGCGGAGTTGAACGTAACATCAGATGATGGCAGGTCTTTAATTAAATCATTCATGCCTTGTAAAGCATCACTTAATTTATCAGCCTGAGAGCCTATATACGTATTTAAATAAAAGGATTTGTTTTTATTACTTGGTATCCTATAGCTACCGGAAACAGAATAAGCTAAGGCTTTTGATTCACGTAATTCCTGAAATAAAACAGAAGACATGTTTCCGCCAAAATATTCATTATACATTCTTATTTGAGGAATGTTTGCATCACTGAAAGGCTCTCCTTTCCCAATCATTAATATTTCAGCCTGTTTCATATCATAATCAACTACATAAACCTGATTACCCGTTTTTTGTTCGGTTAAGCTAATCATGGCATCTGGTTTTTGTACACTTCCGCTAAAATGATTCTTTTGTAATGCGGTTGTTGCTTCTGTTAAGCTAAGAGGGCCATAATATAAAATACGGTGTTCGTATTTGGTTAATGAAGTAATTAATTTAATCAAATCTACTGCTTTCAGTTGTTTTAGTTCATCATCACTATAAACATTTGTAAAAGGATTGTTGGCTCCATACGTGGCATAATTAGCTAATCCCTTTCTTAATATAACACCCTTGTTTAGTTTATCATCTCCACGTTGCTTAATCAAATCCTGAATTAAATTATCTAATGCCTCTTGGTTTACCTGCACATTGGCAAGCATGTGTTCAAACAAATCAAGTGCTTTGGTAAAGTTTTCGCTTAAACCGCTTAATGCTAAAAGTGTTTTCTCTTCAGGGTTAAACAACCTGAATGTTTGCTCATCATGAGGAGCTACATCAAAAGAACAGGCTAACTTATAAAACTCTTCCTGTAATTGCGCCGGAGTATATTTATTGGTTCCAAGATATTGTAAATAGGCCAAAGCAATAGGCAACATGCGGTTGTTGTTGCTACCCATATCAAAGGTATAGTACAAATCAAAAGTGGCATTTTCTTTATTGGCATTATACAAAACAGGTATGTTGTTAGATAAATTTGCTTTAGCAATATCCTTATCATAATCAATAAACACAGGTTGTATAGGCTCGGGTTTGTTAGCCATCAATGCTTTTAAGAAAGGAGATTGGTCTGCTCTGTTAACCGTAACGGGCGTAATGGCAGGCTTATCTACCTTTTGTATGTTTTTATCTTCGCCGGTGTGTTTGTTAACCAACACGTAATTATCGTTTAAATTCTTTTTAACGAAATCAATAAGCTGTTGTTTGGTTATTTTAGAAAGACGGTCTATTAACCCGATGTGATGCTCCCACGTTTCGTTAGATGTAAAAGCAGTCATAATTTCTCCGCAACGTGCCTGGTTGTTTTCAAGGCTTTTAGTAAGGTTTAACTTTAGGTTAGCTAAGTTTGCCTGTATAAGCCATTCATCAAACTTGCCATCTTTTATGTTTTGTATTTGCTCTTTAATAAGCTTTACAACTTCTTCTAAGCTTTGGTTTTGTTTAGGCTTACCGGTAAAACCAAGTATTGAATAATCTGCCAGCTCATAATCAAAAGCCTGTGCTTCTAATACCTTTTGTTGTTGATTCAGGTTAATATCCATAATGCCTGCTTTGCCGTTGGTAAGAATAAGCGTTAGGAATTTAATCATATCAGCATCTGCGCTGTTTACTCCCGGAAAGCGATACGCAAATAATACGTTCTCAGCATCCGGACCATAGACCTCTTTTACAATAGGCTTGGTAATAGGAGCTTCGGGCTGAAAGGTAAATTTAGGTACAGGCTTGGTTTGCATGTAAGCAAACTTTTGTTCAATATCTTTAATGGTTTTCTCTGGGTCAACATCTCCGGCAATAATTACAGCCATGTTGTTAGGTACGTAGTAAGTATTAAAGTACTCCATAATCTTTTTCATAGATGGATTCTTTAAATGGTCTATAGTACCAATGGTAGTTTGTGTTCCGTAGGTGTGGTTCTTAAACAAACCTTCAAACAGGGCTTCAAATACTTTGTTTCCGTCGTTATCCAAGCCACGGTTTTTTTCTTCATACACAGCTTCTAACTCGGTATGAAACAAACGTAGCACAGGCTTGCGGTAACGTTCACTTTCTAAGGATAAATAATTACTGATTTCATTACTGGGCACATCATTTACATACACTGTTTGCTCGAAAGATGTGAAAGCATTGGTGGCTTTAAAGCCCATGCCACCGCATAGCTTATCATACTCATTGGCAATGGCAAACGTTGCAGCAACACCACTCAAACTATCTATTTGATGATATATCTTTTTGCGTTTCGCATCATCTTTTGTATTGCGATACACCTCATATTTATCCGATATGGCAGAAATAAGCGGTTCTTCTTTACTATAATCTTTAGTGCCCAGCTTATCAGTACCTTTAAACAGCATGTGCTCTAAATAATGTGCCAATCCGGTTGCATCATGCGGGTCGTTTTTACTGCCGGCTTTGGTTGCCGTCATGGTAAATACACGCGGAGCATCTTTGTACACACTAAAATAAACCGTTAAACCATTCTTTAGCTTGTATTCTTTTAGTTTAAAAGGATCGTTAGGATACGTTTTGGCAGTTTGCGAGAAACAGTAGTGAGATGTGAGACTTATAGATATGAGAAGTAAAAGGGTAACGAATATTCTCAAATTTAATATCTCAAATCTAATGTCTTTATGTTTTTTCATGTTGATAGGTTTAAAATTGGTTTGTAAAAGTAAAATAAATTAACAAACCATAAAGCAAATGGGATAAATGGCAAACAATACTTATTTGCGGATAGAGTAGAGGATTGCATACTCCTGTCAGCCCCCCCTTACAACTATCTTCATTAGGAAACATATCTGAAAACTCTAAGAGAGTATCAAATTTGTTCATGCCGTTAAAGTTAATGGTTTAGATAAAGTTGTCTGATTTGAATTATGAACTTAAATTTTGGTTTTTAAAATATAATATCACCAAAAAATAAAGCATCTTTATAGAAGTGTATTAATTTATTTCAAAGCTTATTTTATTTTTTCTATCTGCCTTTTTTACAATAATATTAATGGTTGGTATTGATACGACATGCATGACAACTATCTTTCTCTGCCGAGTATCATTTCTGTATGATATTTATTATCTGTTTTTCTAAAAGCTTAAACATTCTAATTTAAGATACTAAAAATCTGGGCAGAATATCTTTACTTTCTTACGGTGTGCATCATCATTTTTAATTTCGAATATCAAACTTATTTCGTGCGAGCCTGATGATTTGTTGGCTAAACGAGATACTGTTAAATCATACGTATAACCAAAACGCATATTAAAATTAGGAATGGTATAACCTAAAGTAAAACACAGCGCATCGTTCCTGTCGATAAAAGATACTTTTTGTATTGGAATGCCACGGTAACTAAGACCAATGTTTAAAACAGAAATTACAAAACTACCTCCCACATCTAATTGATTAAAGTTATACTGATGGCGGTAGTTCACCCATATGGTTCCATACTTAACATGGTTATTCTCTCTGTTTTTTGTGATTTTTATACCTGTGTTGGCATCCCAATACATAGGTAAAAGTGCTTGTCCGCCAATATTACTAGTATTAGGTCGCGTTAAATGATTTACAGATACTCCACACCAAAAGTTATTGTTGTTATAAATAGCTCCTGTTCCTGCATCAAAATAACTAACGGGCCCTTTGTTTATTTGAGTGATGGAGGTAGAGCTACCTGTATATAGCTGGTCGTTAAAAACAAGGTTGCTAAGGTTAATATCTTTTCGGTTATAATCTAAATTTAAACCCAAACGAATGGTTTGTTCTCTTTTAAGTCTTAACATATAAGAGTATAGGAAGCGAATATCATTAAGTGTTTGGGCAGATATGCCTGCCTGGTCTCTCAAGTACATTAAACCAAAACCACTGTTTAAATTAACAGCATTAAAATCGTAAGAAGCTGCCATAGTATTGTATGCTTTTGATATACCGGGCCATTCATCTCTGTATTTAAGTGCAAATCGGTTTGTTTCTGTATTGCCGGCATAAGCAGGATTTAAATACATGGGCAATGAATATAATTGAGAAAACTGGGCATCTTGAGCTATGCAGACATGAGACATGAGACATGAAGCACAAGACAGAATAGCTATGTATTTTAATAGTTTCATTTATCTGAATAGTGCTACATCACCAGTTTTTTGAATGATATCAGAAGTAACACTTATGGCATATATTTTATAGATGTAGGTATCTTCCTGACATAGTTTATCATTAAAATAACCATCCCAACCCACTGCCTGATTAGTAGTTTCGAATAACAATTCTCCCCATTTATTATAGATAGTTAAATTATATTGTACAATACCCGTTAAAACAGGATGGAAAATCCAGTTGTTTAAAGCAGTTGGATCATATACACCACCCCCACTTGGTCCGTTAGGGTTTGGCGTAAAAGCATTCGGTACCTGAACACTTGATGAAACCAACGCTTTTATGGTACTACCCAGCGTAAAGGTATCTGTACAACCATAAGCACTGGTAGCTATAAGCATAACCGAATAATCTCCTCCAATATAATAGGTGTGCTGAGGGTTTGTTTCGGTTGAAGAACCACCGTCGCCAAAATTCCATAAATAATTTGCTCCAGATTGAGGTTGATTGGTAAAATAAACGGCCTCGTTAGGAATATAAACTAATAAAGGGCTTGCGGTAAAATAGGCAAATGGTTTTTGATAAACTGTTACTATACTTGATTGTATAAGTGTATCTGCACCACCTGTGCCGGAAGCTATTAGTGTAACGGTAAATACGCCGGGATTATTATAAGTATGTGTAGGGTTTGCTTGGATAACATAATTGGAGTCTCCAAAATTCCAAAGATAATTGGTAGCATAAACAGAAGTATTGGTAAAGGTAACAGGCAACGGTTGGCAACCTATGCCGCCTCCGGTAAATTTGGCAATTGGTATGGGTGGGTTTATAGTAATGTTTTGTATTACTGAATCTCGACAATGCCCATTGTTTACAATAAGTTTAATTGGATAAGTACCCCATGTAGCATACATGTGAGGTGAAATAGCATACGTGGTTAATTGCGTACTGTCTCCCAAGTTCCAATTATAGGTTAAGCCCGCTTGTGAAGTATTAATAAACGAAACGGTTGCATTAGGATACGTTTGCACTAAAGGACCAGCTACAAAGCTGGTGGCAGGAACCGAGAAAACAGTGACGGTACTATCAACTATATTACTGCAACCATTGCTATTGGTGGCAGTTAATGAAACAGTATTTGTCTCTGTTGTATTAGTTGCATTTATGTATGTGTGGGAAGGATTAGCTAATGAACTTGTGGCACTGTCTCCAAAATGCCAAATGTAAGTTATCGAACCAGGGCTAAAATTTGTGGGTGTGAGAACAAAGTTTACCGGCAGCGGAGAGCAACCTGAATCTGGTAAAATCTGATAACTGAATAACGGAGTAGGGTTTGCTATAATAACTTGCGATGTTGAATCTTTACAACCATGTGCTCCTTTAATTACCAACGAAGCATAATAACTTTGTGCAGCAACTCCCACATTTTGGTATGTATGTGTAAGGAGAAAAATAAGATTTGAAGTATCTGTTGGACTATCACCAAAGTACCACGTGCCTGATAAAGCCCCAATAGAGGTATTACTAAAAGTAGTAACTAAAGGGGCGCAGCCTATGGTATTTGATAAAGTAAAAGAAGCGGTTGGTTTAGGATAAACAAAAACAGTTGAAGTTTGAGTGTTAACGCATCCATATTGAGAAGTAGCCGTCATGGTTACTGTAAATGTTTGACCTGAAAGTGAATCAGTTGAATAATTATGGGTTGGGTTATTTCCTGTTAATGAAGTTCCATCACCAAAATGCCATGCGTAGCTCGCTAAAATAGTACTGGTAGTATCTGTTGTAAACAACTCATCAAAAACTGAACAGCCTGTATCTTTACTTACCGTAAAAGAATAATTAGCCGCAGGGTAAAGTGTTATATCAGTAGTTGTAGAATCTGTACAATGATTAGCCGATGTTACAACTAAGGATACAGGAACATTTATAACAGTAGAACCGGTATTTATATAGGTATGGGTGGGAACAACAACAGTACTTGTAGTGCTGTCTCCAAAATACCATTGATTTGAAATTCCACCTGTTGATGTATTTGAAAAACTTACTGCAAGTGGCGTACAACCACTTGTAGGACTTGGTGTAAATTGAGAGTTAGGAGAGGGTTTAACAATAACTGTTCCGTAAGCAGTATCTCTACAGTTATAAGCATTAGTAGAGTATAAGATTACATTAAACGTGTCGTTCACCGTTGAGACATTAATAAATGTATGTGTTTGAATGTACGAACCAGCAGATAAACTACCATCTCCAAAACTCCAGAGATAACTTACAGCTCCTGAATCTGTATGAAAAGTTGCTAACAAAGGGGCGCATCCCGAATTTATTGTTGGAGAAAAATTATAGATAGCTTCGGGGTAAACTACATAACTTGAATAACTGGTATCACTACAACTATAAGTGTTAACGGTTATCATGCTTACTGAAAATGTTTTTACGGTAGTTGTGGTATCAGCATACAAATGAGTTGTATCAAAATGATTATAGCTTGTGCCATCTCCAAAACTCCACAAATAGGTGTTTCCGCCAATAGTTGTATTGGTAAAGGTTATCAGAACGGGAGCACAACTTGGGGCGTAAGAAGTTATATACTGTGCTACAGGTGCAGGATTTACAGCAATTCCCTGAGTAGTAGAATCTTTACAACCTTGCGTACTTATAGCAACTAATTTGGTGGGATACGTTGTTACAGTTTGTGTTCCGTTAGTATATATCTGAACAGGGTTTGTGCTATCTGAAATACCCAAGCTGCCAAAAGTCCAGCTATAAGTTATTGCTCCTGTAGATGTATTAGAGAAACTAATAGCAGTGTTAGGACAAACTGTATAAGTAGAAGCAGTATAATTAACCGTTGGCGTTGGACTTACTAATAAACTTATTGTTATAGAATCACTGCAATGTGCTGTTGTAACATTAAGTGAAACAGTATAAGTACCTTGGTTAGTAAAATTATGTGTTGTATTACTAAACGATGTTGTAATATTTGTAGTTCCATCGCCATAATTCCATGTATAAGATGTTATGGAAATGGTAGGAGTAGATACATTAGTAAAATTGGTTTGATAACCTGTGCAGGTTGGGTTTACAGAGAAGTTAGCCACAGGTGAAGCGTAAACTTGAAAGGTTTTTGTGGTGTCATGCTGGCAGCCGTCTGTTGACGTAGTAATTAAACTTATGGTATATATCCCTAGTGTTGTATAAGTTTGAGGAGGTGGATTTGCAACGGTTGAACTAGCACCATTACCAAAATTCCAGGTATAGGTATTAATATTACCACTGCTTATGATAGATAAATCGGTAAAATTTATTGTAGTATCATTACAGCCATGGTTGGCACTTAAACTAAAATTAGAAACAGGGTTAGGTTTTACAATTACAGTCAAATGACTTGTATCAGTACAATAGGCATTGCTGCCTGGTACAAAAGCTACTAAGCTAACAGTATAATTACCAGCTGTATTATATATTTCTGTTTCATTACTGGTGGTTAATACTGTTGGCCAGCTCGTACTTGTACCATAATTCCAATTATATTCTATAGATGGTGCGTTGCCGTGGCTGTTATTTGTATATGTAATGGGTAAACTCTGACAAACAGTTTGGGTAGAAGGCCCTGATAAACTTGCATTAGGTTTGTTTGTTACATTAACTACTACCTGAGCAGTATCTATTCCGCACAAACTGCTGTCGTATAATGTAACCGTATAACTACCAACAGCAGGGTAAGCGACCGATACTGGAAAAGTAGGGGGCCACGCTTGCCAGTTAATAATAGAATCGTGCCCTGTGCCAAAATTATTCCCAAAGTCCCATTTCTCGTACCGCTGGGTTACGTTACCACTCCCCAAACAGTTTCTAATGGTACTGTCTTTAAAGGAAAATGTATTATCTGGAAAACAACGTGATTTTACCGGACAGGCAATCAACGCTTGGTCTTTATCA
>CAJCJB010000293.1 GCA_903970545.1 Candidatus Saccharimonadota bacterium
GCGAAGGCGTTAAAGAAGCAGGTGGTTTGGCTATCATCGGTACGGAGCGCCATGAGTCTCGTCGTGTAGACAGGCAGTTACGTGGTCGTGCTGGTCGTCAAGGAGACCCCGGAACTTCGCAGTTTTTTGTTTCTTTAGAAGATGATTTAATGCGTCTGTTTGGTAGCGAGCGTATTGCTAAGATGATGGATAGAATGGGCTTGGAAGAAGGTGAGGTTATTCAGCATAGCATGATTACCAAATCTATTGAACGTGCACAGAAAAAAGTAGAAGAAAACAACTTTGGTACACGTAAACGTTTGATAGAGTATGATGATGTAATGAACGTGCAACGTGATGTGATTTATAAACGCCGCCGCAATGCCTTGTTTGGCGATAAGCTGAGTGTGGATATTGCTAACGTGATGTTTGATGTGAGCGATGATATTGTGCAGTTGTTTCACGATGATAAAGATTATGATGGCTTGAATCTGGAATTGCTTAAAACATTCTCTATTGATGCACCCTTTACCAAAGAAGAGTTTAATAGTAAATCTGCTAATGATATAACTGCCCTTACTTTTGAAGCCGCTTATAAACATTATAAAGAAAAGAGCGAGTTTGTTTCTCAAATGGTATTGCCTGTTGTAACGGATGTGTATAACAATCCCAACAACCAGTTCGAGAATATTGTAACGCCTTTTACCGATGGCATACGCAACATACAGGTAATGGCAAACCTTAAAAAATGTTTTGAAACCAAGGGTAAAGCTATGGTACTGGAGTTTGAAAAGGTTGCCACTCTTGCTTCTATTGATGATGCCTGGAAAGAACATTTGCGCGAATTAGACGACCTTAAACAATCGGTTCAAAACGCTTCTTTAGAACAAAAAGACCCTTTGCTTATTTACAAGTTAGAGTCTTTTAATCTGTTTAAAGACATGGTTGCCAAAACCAACAAAGAGATTATTACTTTCTTAGTAAAGGGCAGCCTGCCACAGCAAAACAACGCAGAGCATGCTACCCCGCAAGTGCGTTTCAATGCACCTGTGTCTCAACCTAAGCAGCCTCAATTAGTAGAGAGTAGGAGTGAAGGTGGTGAAAACGGAGAACCCAAAGCTAAACCTAAACAGCAACCCGTGCGTGTAGAGCAAAAGATTGGGCGCAACGATGCTTGCCCTTGCGGAAGCGGTAAGAAATACAAAAACTGCCACGGAAGGTAACTATCACAAAACAAATAATTACTAAACATATTGAAAACACCTTTAAGCCTATGAAAATAGGCTTTTTTATTGAATATCTCTTTATAAGTATTAATTGTTATTATAGGCAACGCATAGTGAGTTCGATATTCCCCGAAAAACTGATTTTTGAGAATAAAGCATATCGAACTCCGAAAGTAAATAGTGCTGTTGCCTTACTTTGTAGAAATAGCAAGGCTCTTGGAGGGGATAAAAAAACAAAGCACCTCGAAAATGAGGTGCTTTCCTGCGGAGTAGCCTCGACAAGAATCGAACTTGTATCAGAGCGTTAGGAGTGCCCTATTCTATCCATTGAACTACGAAGCCATTTTAATACTTAAAGAACGGAGCACAAAGATAAAATTTCATAGCATATTTTATATATGAATAAATGTATTAACAGCTTTGTACCTCTCACAATTTTACGGGTATCTCACAAGTGCAATAATAAAGGTACTGTTCCATCCTTACGAACGTAATGAGTTTTGCAGTCTAAATTTATAGTGTACCTCATAGTTTCTTTAGTCTTAAAACAGCCTAACAAATTTGTGAGATATTTGTGAGACTGTATTGCAACTATTGAAAGAATACCTACAAAATCCCTAAAACCCTTATCTTTGAAGGGTTGTATTTAAAAGAGATTGAAGATTTATTTCAATGAGGCGAAGGTTGGAATAAGTTTAGGAAACACTCGTTCTATCCATTGAACTACGAAACCATATACAAAGAATAAATATTTTGGCTGAAAGACAAAACAATATCTACTATTAACCCCTTGTTTTTAAATCAGTACCGCTTAATTATATTCGTCATTTATAAATTTTAATTTTTACTTTTGAATTCTTAATTAACATCATGTCAAGATTGGAAGTATTAAAAACTTATAAAATATATATAGGAGGTCAGTTTCCGCGTACCGAAAGTGGAAGGTACTACCCCTTGTTGGATAAAAACAAAAACAATATTGCCAATATGTGCCTATCGTCTCGCAAAGATTACCGCAATGCCGTTGTTGCCGCACGCGGTGCTTTTGGTGGATGGAGCGAAAAAACAGCTTTTAACCGCTCGCAAATACTATATCGCCTTGCCGAAATGCTGGAGGGGCGCAAAGAACAATTCATGGAAGAACTTACCAAACAAGGCTCTTCCAAAGCACAAGCTCTGAAAGAAGTGGAATTAAGTATAGACCGCATAGTATATTATGCTGGCTGGTGCGATAAATACCAGCAAATACTAAGTTCGGTAAACCCGGTGGCATCTTCTCATTTCAACTTCTCAGTACCCGAACCGATGGGCGTTATAGCTGTGTTGGCTGATGAAGAAACATCGTTGATTGGGTTAATATCGGTAGTAATACCTGTTATTGCAGGCGGAAATACCTGTATTGTATTAGCATCAGAAACCAAACCTTTATGTGCCATTACTTTGGCAGAGTGCTTTGCCACCAGCGATTTACCGGGTGGTGTGGTTAATATCCTTACCGGAACAAGTGCTGAGTTGCACACGCATTTCTCGTCTCACATGGATGTAAACGCTATTGTTTATTGCAGAGAGAATGTTACCGAAAGAAAGACCATTGCCGAAAACTCCTCCTTAAACGTAAAACGTTCCTTCTTTTGGCATAAAAACTGGATGAACGAAAACGAGCAAAACCCATACTACATAACCGATTTACAGGAAATTAAAACTACCTGGCACCCTGTAGAGAATATTGGCATTGGTGGGGCCAAATATTAGTAATTTGGGGATAAAATAGCCTAAAAGCTGATTTTTTAAATACACATTTCAAAAAATGTGCTATCTTTGCCATCCTTAAAAAAAGAGACATGCCTAAAATGAAAACAAACTCCGGTGCAAAAAAGAGATTTGCATTAACCGGGACCGGTAAGATTAAGCGCAAGTATGCTTTTAAAAGACACATATTAACCAAAAAAGAAAAAGACCGTAAACGTGCGTTGCGCGGAAGTGGTCTTGTTGACAAAACAGACTTAGGAAACGTAAAGTTTCTTTTGGCTATTGGAAAATAAGTTCTTTAAAAAGCAGAAAGTAAAAATCTAAACAGGTAAAAATTGTTAAACAACGATGCTCAGTAAAAAGATTTGCCATGAGTGCAAACACTGAAACATCTCAAAAACAAAACAAAAAAGAAAATGCCACGTTCAGTCAATCATGTTGCCAGTAGGGCACGCAGAAAAAAAGTCCTTAATTTAACCAAAGGTTATTGGGGCGCTCGCAAAAACATTTGGACAATAGCCAAAAACGTTTGGGAGAAAGGTCTAACATACGCTTATCGCGATCGTAAAAACAAAAAACGCAGTATGCGTGCTTTGTGGATACAACGTATTAACGCAGCAGCTCGTGAAAATGGTCTAAGCTATTCTCAGTTTATGCACAAAATTCACCAGAAAAATGTTGCTTTAAACCGCAAAGCATTAGCAGATTTAGCACTTAATCACCCTGAAGCTTTTAAAGCGGTACTTAATTCTATAAAGTAGAACTTAATTAATTGTTAAAACTAAACCCCGGGTAAGCTATTACTACGGGGTTTGTTATATTTGAGCTTATCTATATGCAATATTTAATCGTATTTTGCGTTATTAATCAATAATGAAGAAAGGTTTACTATTAATTATTACCTGCTTTTACATTTTTTCATCTTCTATTGGTCAAAACAATAACAAACAATACTTCTCTCACGATGTGGGTATTTTATTAGGAGCTTCTTATTACATTGGTGATTTGAATGGTAAGAACTTCTATATGTCGCAGCCGGCATTTGGCGTGTTTTACCGATTTAATTATAACTACCGAATTGCCTTTAGAGGAGGGTTTAATTATGGGAATATACAGGGGGATGATTCTCAAAGTAGTGATCCTTATCAAATTGAACGTAATCTTAATTTTAAAACCAGTATTATGGAGTTTTCTACCCAAGCTGAGTTTAACTTTTGGGAATACAGAACAGGACATAAAGATTTTATTTTTGCTCCTTATATTTTCCTTGGAATTGGTGTTTTCCATTTTAATCCTGAGGCTCATTATGGAAATCAATGGATTGATTTAAGAAATCTTTCAACTGAGGGACAGGGTACGCCTTTAAACCCTACACAAAAACCTTATGCTTTAACGCAACCTTGTATTCCCTTCGGGCTTGGGTTTAAACTAAGTATGTCTAATCAAGTTAGTATTGGTTTGGAATGGGGGCCTCGCAAAACGTTTACTAATTATTTAGATGATGTTGGTGGTAAATATGTTGACCCTGCTAAACTTGCTGAATATAAAGGCAGTATGGCAGCTATATTAAGTAACCGAAGTACAGTGCCCGGTGCTACTACAGATGATATTGGTAAACTGCGCGGAAATCCTGACCATACAGATTGGTACTTTTACTACGGACTTGTTATCAGCTTTAAACTGAAAGGCAAGCCTAAAGAGTGTAAAGCGGGTTTTAAGTAAGTAGCTTTACTACACACCTATCTTCTCATTTACAACTTTTAAAATAGCTGCTTCAAGCGCAATGGTTTTGTTTTCTATTTCTTTTCCTTTGGCAATGATATCGCTTACAAAAGTTTTATTATCATAACCCGAAGCATTAATACGCACATTCATAAACGCGCCCATTACTGCGCTACGCGCACATAATGCACCCACGCCTGCATCGGATACAGAATTAGGATTACCAACCTCTGCCATAGCTTTGATTACTTCCATGCTTGCATAAGAAGCTTGCATTACTTTAAACGGTATTTCAATGGCAAACTTGGTAGCTTCTTGTATGGCTTTGGTGCGATTTGCTTTTTCTTCTTCGGTTGCTTTTGGTAAGCTGAATGCAGTCATAATTTTATTGAAGGCTTTGGTATCTGCATCAACCAATCTTACCAGTTCATTTTTATAATGTTCGCCTTTTTCTGCCCAGTTGCTAAACTCTTCCCATTTATCATCCCAACCTTTTTTGTGTGATGATAAATTAGCCACCATGGTTGCCAAAGCAGCACCTAAAGAACCCACATAAGCAGCAATAGAACCACCTCCAGGCGCAGGACTTTCGCTCGCAGTTTCATCGGAAAACTCTGTAAGGGTCATGCTTACTAATTTGCTGTCGGCTTTATCATGCAGCATGTATTCTATAATACGCTCTTCGGGTTTAAACGGACTAAGCTCATCTAACCCCATTGATTTAACAGCTATTTTAATCAATTCTTTTTCTGATACGCCTGTTGAACGTTGTTGTTTCTTTAGGAAATACTTGCCTGCATCAAGCATGGCTTTTAACGGAATTAAACCTACCAACTCACTACCCGTAACGCGTATGCCACGCTCGGCAGCTTTCTTGCAAACTTCATCAAAGGCAATATGAACAGGCGTTGTATTAATATTAGTAAGGTTCATGGATATTTGCGCAATGCCATACTCTTCGATAAACCAACCAATAGCTTTTACAGATTTTAATGTGCCGGGAATCATCACGGGTTTGCCGTTGGCATCGTTTACAATCTTTCCGGTAATGGGGTTTCCCTCGCGTTTTACACGTCCTGCTTCGCGTACATCAAACGCAATGGAGTTGGCACGACGGGTTGAGGTAGTATTCAAATTCACATTATACGCTACCAGAAAATCTCTGGCACCAATAACGGTTGCACCACGTTTGGCATCAAACTCTGCTGGACCAAAATCGGGTTTCCATTCAGGAAGTTTTATCTTTTTAAAGAAACCTTCGTACTCGCCTGCACGTATTACAGATAAGTTACTTCTCTTTTTATCTCCCTGAGCTGCTTCGTATAAATAGATTGGTAATGCCAATTCCTTGCCCACACGCTCTCCTAATTTCTGCGCCCATTTAGCGGTTTCTTCCATGCTGATATTGGCAATGGGTATTAGCGGACAAACATCGGTGGCGCCCATGCGGGGGTGTTCGCCTTTGTGTTTGCTCATATCAATTAACTCGCCTGCTTTTTTAATTGCCAAAAATGCTGCTTCTATAACCACATCGGGTGTGCCAATAAACGTAACCACCGTGCGGTTAGTAGCCTTGCCCGGGTCAACGTTCAGTAAACGAACTCCTTCTACCGCTTCAATTACGTTGGTAATTTGTTTTATCAAATTCATATCGTTCCCTTCGCTGAAATTAGGAACACATTCTATCAGTTGCTGCATGGGTAAATAATTAAGAACGTAAAATTATAAATTTAATGCTAATGTGGGCGTTCCGCTGGATTACAAGCGATGGGCTTTGCACTGCAATCTTTGCTGATTACAACAAAAGGATTTTTGTTGCAATTCCTAATGCTATCTAATTACTATAGCAAGACCAGCTAAAAAAACATAGTTGGTAATTGTATTAGATATGTTTACATAAAATTGTGTTGTTAATCTGATGAATTTACCGCCTGCCATTGCCTGACCTCCAATACAAGCACCAACTTTTGAATAATAAACAGGAACATAACCTGGTGCATAACCGTTTATTGATATATTATAAGGCCCTTCTTGTAATATCATATTTGTTCTACTATAACCAATTCCTACGCCAAACGAAACTGAAGCGTTTTTATTATAAGCACCTAAACCATACATAATACCATAATTGCTACTATATAAAGTATAACTTTTATCGTTTTGAAAAGAAATGGCTTCAGATTTTGTTGCAAGTGAAGCATACATATTTATGGTATGAAATTTATAATGAAAAGATGCACCTGTGCCAGATGCAAATCCAGTTTTAGAGATGTTTCCGCCTTCTCCAATTCCTCCATAAATTGCACAGCCAAAATTATGCATAGCTTTTCTAATTGAATCTGCCTTTTGTTTAGCTCTCAGCATTGATTGATTGTATAACATACTCATTGAAGAAGTTGTATCTTCTTGAGAATAAATAGAAAAAAATAATAGAGATAAGAGTATAATTAAGAAGCATCTCATTAATACAAATATACCAAAACATCCCGTCCCTATAAAATAACAAAGCATGGCAATTAGCAAGCCGTGTATATGATGTTTAACTTTATTTAAGAACCCAGTGTTTATAGTATTGGCACGATGTTTGATTAGTACTAATTCAACTACAAAACATAAACTAAAAAATAAAACCAATGCTCTCCGCCCAACAACATATAGTAAGCTTTAGCAAACAAATGTATTTTATTGCAGAGCGCACATCCGCAGCAATGGAGCGCATGTCCTCAGATGCGGAGCGCATATCAACAGCAGCAAAGCGCATGTCCTGTATAGCCAAACGCATGCGCCTGGTAATGTGGCGCATGTCCTCAGGCTTGTGTCGCATGTCCGCAAGAGCAAAGCGCATGCGCTTGGGAGCGTGGCGCATGCGCCACGGTTCAAACCAACTAACTAAATCAATACTTAACATATATAATTAACTTAAAAAATAGAAACCATGGCAGAAAGAAACATTTTTGGAAACACACAGGAAGAGCGTAACATTTATTTTACACGCGTAGTACCTTATCTTAACCAGCCTGCTGTTATAGCCAGGCTAGGCACGGCAAGTACCTTTGCCGCTAATTTGGTAATTTTAAACCACAGGTATAGCAACCCAACGCCGGTGCTGCCCGAAACCAATCCCGATAATTTAGGTTATCTGGAGCTTTGGACGATGCACACCAGTCCCAGTGGTAAGCACGACCCAACTATTACTAAACTGTTTCATAATGTAGAACACCAAAAAAGTGCTACCGGTTTGGTTGGGTTAGAGAATATACTACACACTATTTATGGTGATATACCTCAAAGCGCCCTAACTACTACTGATAGAACCATACTAAACCTGCAACTGCGCAAAGCAAAAACTACTACCAGCATATCTACCGAGGCAACAGGCAAGTTGATACCTACTTACCTAAGTATGAAAAAACAAATACACCTAAGTATACAAATAGAGGTTACATACCCCGGCACCAAAAGCAAAGCCAAACAAAAGGGTGTGAAAGAAGTTATGCTGTTTATGATAATACAAGCAGCCAACCTAACTACCATACCTGCCAGCAATACTTTTTTATACGTAGGCGATATGAAACGAGGCACCTTTACCCAAAACTTTACCGAGGCAGAAGAAGGCATGGCAGCCCTGTTTGTAATGCAGGAAAAAAGTACCAAAGGGATATTAAGCAACTTTACCAAAGTGTTTAGGATAGTGATAAGTTGAGATAGATTAAATCAAATGAAGAGCCCTGCTTTGCAAACAGTGGGGCTTTTTTGTTTTTTGACGTAATAATTAGGTAAGCAATATATAAAAGCCCTGCATAACCTGCGGGGCTTTTTTACTTTATATTTGTATTATACCGATGGCAATGATTAATATTTATTTTTTATATTTACGAACTTAAACACAGCTTTCTGAAAAAACGTTATTTAATACTTTCCTGTTTCTTAGCTCTTGGCTCTTACCTCAGTAAGGCGCAGGATATACATTTCTCGCAATACTTTTCTACCCCCTTAACCATTTCTCCGTCTAATACCGGTAACTATGATGGCGATTATCGCGGCATGATAAATTACCGTAGTCAGTGGAAAGAAGTTGCTAAGCCCTACACTACCGAGTCGGTTGGGGGTGATATGAACTTTTATGTGCACAACGAAAAGATTTCTGCCGGATTGCTTATCATTAATGATAAATCAGCCGGAGATTTGCAGGAAAGCAGCATCCAGTTATCATTGGCGTACCATAAAGCTATAGGTAAAAACACGTTCCATATTGGTGTGCAACCCGGGCTTACCATGAAGAGTTATAACCCTACGCAAACTTTTCCCGACCAGTTAGATTGGGGCACGGGGCAATTCAACTCTGCACTTCCAAGCGGAGAAAACAGCTTAAGCTATCGTCTTCATTATTTTGATTTAAACGCTGGTATTGGGTACGATAGAAAACTAATCGACCATTTAGATTTGTTTTCGTCAGTTGCTGTGTATCATGTAAACTCTCCTAAAGAAACCTTTTTAGGCACTAGTAATAAGCTGGCAGCACGCGAGGCACTATCATTAGGAGTTAACTGGTATTTGGCACCTAAAGTTACGGTGCAGCCCTCTCTTTGCATGATGGGAACCGATAAGGCATCGGAGTTTCTTTTTGGTGCGCGTGCTTTTTATTCTTTAGGTTCAGATTACTCTATTGCCAAAGCTATTTTTATAGGGGTATATGGCAGGCAAGGCTTCGCTAATTTATCCGATGCTTGTGTTGCGGTGTTAGGTGCAAACTACAAAAACTATTATGGCGGTGTTAGTTATGATTTTAATATATCTCAGCTTCATACAGCTACCGGTTATAGGGGTGCTTTTGAAGTATCGTTTATATATACAGGCATCAGTACACACTTAATGAAAACCCAGATTCCTTGTGATAGATATTAAACATAAATACATTATTGCCTTTTTGTTTGTGCTGTTTGGGTTCTGCTCACAGGCACAAGATACGCTTCAAATACAAGACTTGAAAGCGAGTGATTGTAAGCATTTTGGTAATAATGCCGTTTCACAGGGAGATTATTATGCTGCTACCGAATATTTTGCGCAGTATATGAAACTGAAACCCGATAATGCCAAGATTGCTTACAAGCTGGCAGAGGCTTATCGCATGACGAGAGATTATGTAAACGCACAAGACTGGTATGAGAAAGCATACAGGTATAGCAATCAAAGCAACAGCATGGCTTTGTATTATGATGCGATGATGTTGAAGATGAATGGTAATTGCGATAAAGCCAAAGAGCAGTTTGCTAAATTTAAGAAAGAAGCCAAAGGCCCTGAAGCCTCTCAGTATAAAAAACAAATGAAGGCTGAAATACTGGGCTGCGATTCTGCTATTGTGTTTAGCAAAAAAGCAAACAAGGTATCGGTTACACATTTAGATACCAGCATTAATAAAATACATGTAGAGCACTCGCCCGTAATGTTGGATACCAATACCCTGTTGTATTCGTCCGTTCGTGTAAACAAGAAAGTATATACCGTTCAATCATCCGAAGATACTGCTGTTGGCGCATACAAAAAGTTTTATACGGCTAAAAAGGCAAATGGTAAATGGACTTTTAGCGGCGAGTATGAAGGGGCTATCAATAAAGAAGGCTTTAACAATACCAACGCGGCTTTTTCTGCCGATGGCAAACGACTTTATTTTACCCGTTGCAAAAGAAATTACAAAAACAAAATGATATGCGCTCTATATCTCACCTCAAAACAAGATGATGGCAGTTGGAGCGAACCTGAACCACTTGATAAAACCATTAACAACCCTAAATACACCTCCACACAACCTACTACTTCAATAGAATCTGTTAAGCAAAACGAGGTTATTTATTTTGTGAGCGACAGACCGGGTGGAAAAGGTGGCTTGGATATTTGGTTTATTATTTACGACTTTAAAAAGAAAACATACAGCGAACCAAAGAATGCAAGCAGTAAAGTAAATACTACCGGAGACGAGATGACCCCTTATTATGATAATGATACCCGCACGTTATTTTTTAGCTCTAACGGTTGGGCAGGCTTGGGTGGTTTAGATGTTTTTAAAGCCAATGGAGAGATGAAGCGCTTTACAGACCCTGAAAACATTGGTGCTCCTATCAACTCGAATACAGATGATATTTATTATGTGGAAGGAAAGAATAAAGCAGAAGGTTTTTTTGTTTCAAACCGGAAGGGTGGGGTAGCCCCTAAAAAAAGCGAAACCTGCTGCGATGATATTTATGCGTTTAATAAACTTTCGGTTGTAAAAATAAGTACCGAAGGTGTTGTTACCGATGAAAAGGGTAATCCGGTAAAAGATGCCAAAGTATCTTTATACGCAAAAGCCCCTTCGGGAGATAATATTTTTATTAAATCTGTCGCAACTACTTCGCGGGGTACGTATGACATAAATATAGAACCCGGGTATGATTACCAGCTTATTGTTGAGAAAGAAAATTATTTAAACGGTACAAACGATATTAATGCTAAAGATATTACCTCGTCGCAAATACTAAAACAAAATGCAATAGTATTAAAAGAGATAACAGATAAACCTATTGTATTAAGCAGCATATCATATCCGTCAGATAAATCAGATTTAAACGAAGATTCTAAAAAAGCATTAGACACCACCTTGGTTGTCTTTTTAAAAACAAACCCCGATGTGATTGTTGAAATTAGCTCGCATACCGATAATAAAGCAAGTCACTCATACAACGCCAACCTTTCTAAAAAACGTTCGGAGAGTGTAATAAAATACTTGGAAGAAAAGGGTATTGCACCCGAAAGGTTACAGGCACAAGGTTATGCTGAAACAAAACCGGTAGGAGATAACAGTACCGAAGAGGGTAGGGCAGCTAACCGCCGCACCGAGTTCAAAATAATAGGTAAGCTTGCACCTAAAGAAAAAGAATATAGCGATAAAGAATAATTGCTTTACAATACTAACCTTCTATTTACCATATTTTGTCATTGCGAGTAAAGCGCGGCAAACTTTTAGCCATTTCTAATTTATAACTTATCTGTATTTTTGCCTCAACATGGTTTTAATACAAGACATCATTAACAGCATAGAGGCTTTTGCTCCGCCTGCCCTGCAAGAGGGATACGATAACGCAGGCATGCAATGCGGCAATAGCAAGCAGCAGGCAACAGGTGCTTTGCTTTGTTTGGATATAACCCATGCTGTTATAGAAGAAGCCATCAGTAAGAAATGCAACCTAATTATAGCGCATCACCCGCTTATAT
>CAJCJB010000294.1 GCA_903970545.1 Candidatus Saccharimonadota bacterium
AAAAGACAGAAAAGATATTCTGCATTATTGCGCGCGCAAATCAGAGAGCGATTTAAAGAAAGAAGGCACTACTTCCGATTACTATTATGCTGAGAAATTGGCTAAAGACTGGAACTTAAATTTTCATCATGCCGATATTGGCAGTAATGAAGCGAGCTTGGAAATGATTCGTAAAACACTTTTCTATTCTGATGACCTGATTGCAGATGGCTCGCAAATACCTTCTTACTTAATTACCAAAGATGCCGCTAAAACATCTAAAGTTATTCTATCGGGTATGGGTGCCGATGAGTTGTTTTTAGGTTATGCCGGCCACATGCTTACGTTGATTTCTTCTCAATATTTAGATAAACTACCCGCCATGCTTTCTAACGGTATGGGTAGTATGGCTGCTAAAGTAAACCAAGGTAAAGGAAAGTTTTTAGCCTACCGCCGCTACATACACAAAATGGGTAAGTATAGCGCCTACCCCAGTTATAAATACGCACTGTTTAATATAATAGGCGATTTTGATAACTCCTGCTCTGTTTATGCCGGAAATAAAGAAGGCGTTATAGATTTAATGTCGGCGTACTTCCCGAAGGGAGAAGATGTGTTTGATGCCCTGTTTCATTTTGAGATGGAAAACTTTTTGGTAAAGAACCTGCATTACACCGATAGAATGGCCATGGCTAATTCGGTTGAGTGCCGTGTACCTTTTTTAGACCACCGCCTTATTGAGTTTGCATACAGCATACCGCGCAACTTTAAGCTAACAGTCAACGGAAAGTTTAAACGCATTTTAAAAGATACCTTTAAAGCGCAACTACCCTCTTACATTATAAACCGTCGCAAAGCAGGTTTTGGCATGCCTTTGCGGAGCATTTTTAGTAATGAAAAAGCCATTAATGGTTTATTTGATAAGTCCTTCTTTGTAAACTTTACAGGATTTTCTGTAGATGCAATTGATAAAGTAATTGATAATCACCTAAAAGGAAAAGAAGATAACTCCTCTATCATTTATGCGCTTATTTCATTTCAGGAGTGGTATAAAATAAATTTTTAGGGGTGAATTAAAACCTTCTTACCACCTAAAGCAATAGACTCTTCTACCTTAAAGGTGCAAAGCATAGAATGGTATATTTCTTCAAAGGAGATTGGAGATTCTTTACCTTGCGTAAGAGCGTTTAAAAAAGTGCTTATCTGGTGCTTATGTCCTTTATCTTGTTTGCTAAGGTTATCGGTTTTTTTGCTGTTGCCATATATTTCCATCTCTTTAAAATCATGAATGGCAATAACCTGTCCGGCACCAAATATCTCTAGGTATTCTTTATCTAAATTTTTATTGCCGTTAGAGAAGTAAGAGATGTTACCTATACTGCCATTTTCGAACTGAAGATTAATAGTAAGTGTATCGCTTAGGTGCGCAGCATCTTGCATAGCGTTTGCTGAAAGTGATTTTATTTTTGAATTGGTAAGAAAGGTCATTAGGTCAATAAAATGACAAACCTCTCCTACAATTCTTCCTCCTCCAACGTTTTTATCATGCACCCAATGATCGGCAGCAATAGTTCCTGCATTAATACGGTAATTAATAGAAAGAGGTATATTTAATTTGTCGAAGAATGCTTTTGCTTTTATACTATGTGGAGCAAACCTGCGGTTAAAACCAAGCATAAGAACCGAGTTCGATTTTTGATACAGAGCTTTTATTTCTTCTAACTCCCTTTCATTTAAACACAAGGGCTTTTCGGTAAATACATGTTTATTGTTTTGCAAAGCCTGCATTATATAATTAGCATGGGAATCGTGACGGGTTGCAATAAATATAGTATTGATGTTCTTATCCGTCATCAATTCGTTTGCATTACCCGTGCAATAATTAAAACCATATTTATCGGCAATGTTTCGGGCATTATTAGGTTTACTGGTTGCAATGCCAATTAAGTTACCATCGCCTTTAAGTGCAGGTAATAATACATTATTTGCAAAAGAACCTGCACCTATAAAACCGATATTTGGTTTGCCTGCAATAGCTTGTGTGTTCTTTATCTGAACAGTAGCACTTAGTTTTTTCTCTGTATCATACTTCAACAAAATACCTGTAAAGGGCTCTGTTTTATCTACAATCATCTGATAAGCTTTGGGTGCTTCTTTAAAATCAAATGTATGAGAGATTAACTTAGCTATGTTTAGTTTTTTATGATGTAGCAAATCTGCAAAAGCTTGCATGTTTCGGTTCTCCGTCCAGCGCACATAGCCATAAGGATAATCTATCCCCACTTCTTCATAATCTCTATCGTATCTGCCTGGACCATAAGAACAAGACATTTTAAGTTCCAGTTCTTTCTTGTAATAAGCAGCACGTTTAAAACCGGTAGGCACACTTCCCACAATAATAACCTTTCCTTTATGACGGCAAAGTTCTCCCGCAAAATCAACAGGGTCGGTACTGCTTGTAGCAGCCATAATGATTACGGCATCTACACCATATCCTTTGGTTAATTCGCGGATACTGTTTTCAATACCTTCCGTATTTCTATCTATAGCATAACTTGCACCAAGTTCCCGTGCAAGGGCTACCATATTTTTGTCAATTTCAATGCCTATGCTTTGAATACCTGAGGCATTAAGCATTTGCATGGTAAGCTGTCCTAATAAACCCAAGCCAATAACAGCACAACTCTCGCCTAATTGCAAATCAGCTTGCCTGATGCCTTGCAAGGCAATAGCGCCCAACGTAGTAAAAGCAGCTTCGTTTAATAACACATCATCAGCTAATTTTACACATAGGTTTTTAGGTACAGTAACTACTTCAGCATGAACGGCACCAGCACCTGCGCAGGCAACTTTATCACCAATTTTAAATTCTGTTATATCATCAGCTACTGCAATTACTTCGCCGGCACAACTATATCCTAAAGCAGACGGAGCATCCAGCTTATTCATCATCAGCTTATACGTATCTACCAAACCAATCGTTTTGGCGGTATTAATTACTTTTTTAACCTCGTCTTTGCGAGCCATAGCCTTACCCACATAACCCAAACGGGCATCTTTAACAGTCTTCCCCTCCGTGCCTGCACTTATAATGGAGTAATGATTTCTTACCAGTACATAACCTTTGTTTAACATCGGGTAGGGTACTTCGAGAATTTTCATCTCCCCGTTCTTTAAGTTTTGTGTAAGTTGCTCCATTTATTTTTCCCTCTCTACAGTTTCGTTTACTTTTAGTTTTATTATTTACTTTCCTTTTTCATATTAATTTTAGTGTTCAATTGCTAAAAAGGTGGGTTAAGGTAAATAAGGTCTATGATATCGGATTTAATTTGCTTCCGTATAATGTTATCGACTAATATCAGTTTGTTTAAGTACATACCCTGTTTTAGGGTTTAGGAGGACAAATGTAGTATTTTTAGCAAAGACGATGGTAATCATGTTAGGAAGAAGACCAATATAGTGTCGCCTTCATACCGGTTAATTTATTAAAACCTAGTCACTGGATGCAATAGCGTTCCAATGCCCCCTGTTCAATCGATACCTTATACACAACTCAACAGCACCAAATGAATGAGTAGAAGTAATTAAAGAAGATGTATTTATATCATACGCAAAACTAAAACAAACGTTTTCAAAATTAATTCCCACAGTAATTATAATAGCATCCTGTACTCTGTATAATATTCCGGCTGAAAGAGAAGAGCTTTTTACAAAGCTTGTTTGCGCTGAAGCTTCCTGTAGAATAAATAATGTATTGCATCCAAAAATAATTTCATTCGCAGGTCCCTGTCTTTGAAAAAACAACACTGGATTTACAGCTATTTTAGAATTTGCAGGTTTATATGAGTAAGATACGTTTAAACTATACCTTGAATATACTGTTTCCTGGCTTCCATAAAATGAATAACGAACAAAAGGAAAATGAAACATAGAAAACCCTATTTGAAGTTTTTGTGCACGTTCAACTACAGAGCTGTGAGCACCTTTTGAATACTGGTAATTAAATCCAATAGCCCCATCAATCTTAGATTGTTGTGAATAAGTTTGGGATTCTCCGGTTGGTAGAGATGAATTATAAGAGTACCCGTCAAATTGATCGCCCCATTTTAACCCGGCATAATTCATGCTCTTCTGAAAAAAGAAAGGTTGAAATCCTGCACTTAATATATTATTCCTGGTAATGCGTATATGATACGAAAGTGTTAGAGCTGCTAAAGATGATTTATACTGCAGGTTCTGATTGTTATCTTGTACAAACCCTATGCCTAAGCCAAAATAAGAGTTTTTGCCTCTCTTTTTCTTAATAGCCGCATCTGCAAAAGCTCCAATGGTATTATAGGGGTTGCTAAGTCCTGTATATTGCGTGCGACAAATTATACCGGCATCCACATCATTGGTTCCGGCTACCATAGCAGGATTTAACCAAAACGGAACAAGGTTATATTGCGAGAAATGAAAATCCTGCGCATAAAAGCCATAAGAAAAACAAAGCAATAAAGTATAAAGTAAACCTCTTCTTGTCATGTTTATCTCATTAAACTAAAATTACCTTTTGTCTTTGCTTTTTCACCGTTACTTGTGTATTGTACCTGATATATATAGGTGCCGGTATTCATCAAACTGCCTCCATACGTACCATCCCATGCAGCAGATGGATCACTACCACTGTAAACCTGGTTGCCCCAACGGTCAAATATCTGCAACGTTAATTCTGTAATGCAATGTCCGTATACTTTAAACACATCGTTATGTCCATCCCCATTTGGGCTAAAAGCATCCGGAATAAACACATCGCACACTTCTTCAATAACTACTTGCAGGCAGACCGAATCTCTGCATCCGTTAACATCTGTTCCTCTGACACAATATTGTGTGCTTGCAACAGGCGATTCTGTATTTGAAGCGCAACTGTCGCAACTTACATTTCCCGATGTCCAGCTATAGGTAAGTGCCCCGCTGGCATTTAACGTAATAGATTGTCCCAAATTTAAGGTATAAGAAGTAAGTCCTGAATTGATAGCAACCGTTGGCGACGGGTTTACCAATAAAATTTGAGTAGCAGTGTTTGAACAACCATTGGTATCAGTGCCCGTAACAGTATATTCGGTATTTGCTGTAGAAGAAACCGTATTAATTACGCCAACCGTTCCTGTACTCCAGGTATAAGTATTTGCCCCGCTTGCCATAAGCACAGCAGGCTGTCCGCTACAGGTTATAGTGGGCGTATTACTAATGCTTATAATGGGTAATGAATCTACCGTTACCGTGGCTGTAGTTACACCCATGCAACCATGAGAATCTGTACCTTGTATTGTATAAAAGGTGGTGCTGCCAGGGCTTGCAATTACAGAGCTTCCCGAAGCACCACTCAAGCCTGTTGCCGGAGACCAGGTATAACTAACTATAGTTGCATTACTGCTTGCATTAAGTGTAACTGAATTAGATAGACAAACAACAGTAGTGTAATTAATAACACTGTTTACATAAATAGAGTCCTGCGGTATAATTACTATTGCCTCATTACTGCCTGTGCATCCGTTCGTATCTAACCCCATAACCTGATAAGCGGTTGTAACGGTTGGCGAAACTGTAATAACCGTGCTACTGGCAGAAGGGCTTAGATTGGTTATTGGAGACCAGGTATAATTAGTGACTCCTCCTGCAGATACCGTAAAGCTGACTGAACCTCCGGGGCATATGGTTCCGGAAGCAGGTGTTACCATTATGTTGGGAGATGGTTTTACCAAAACACTAATGGTTGCTGTATTTACACAACCGGTGATAGTATCTCTACCCTTAACAGTAAAGGTATCAATTCCTACTTTAGGTGGAAATTTAACTCCATTAGCAACCGTATCTGCCGTAGTAAACGTATACGAAGTACTTGTCCATGTGTAGGTATTTGCCCCGGCTTCTGATAGTACAATACTATCTCCGCTGCAAATAGGTGTGAATGTTGATGTTAAATGAGCAGTTACAGGCAACGGGTTAACATATAATGTATATGTAGTAGTTGCAGAACAGGTGCCAGTTGCAGCGGTTAATGTATAAACGATAGTTACTGATGGTGAAATAGTAACTGAAGGATTAGTATTACCCTCCGGAAGCCATGTATAAGTACTTGCCCCAAGCCCCTGTAATGTCACACTTTGTCCTGTACAAATACTATCACCTGAAGCAATAATATTAATATTTGGTGTAGAGCAAGCTATCTTCAACTCCCTAACTCTACTATTATCCGAATCTGCAAAATAAAGATTACCACCGTAATCTTGAGCTAATCCTCTTGGACCATAGATTTCAGCATTTGTTGCAAACCCTCCATCACCGCCATAAGCTGCTGTGCCATTCCCCGCAATAGTATTTATGATACCCAAAGTATTTATTTTACGCACCCTATTATTTAACGCGTCTGAAAAATAGAGATTACCCATTGGATCAAAAACCATTCCATATGCAAAGTTTATTTCTGCGTTAATAGCAGCACCCCCATCTCCACTATATGCATAATTACTATTACCTGCTATTGTAGTTATAATACCGGAAGTGTTTATTTTCCTAATTCTTGAGCCATCTCCAAAAAACAAATTACCGTACATATCAAATGTTAAATAAGTTACATAATTTAATTGGGCAGAAGTAGCTGGCCCACCATCACCACTATACCCACCTATTCCTGTTCCGGCTACTGATGTAATTGTCCCTAAAGTATTTATCTTTCTTATTTTAGATGAGCCCCAATCTGCAATATACAAATTCCCATTTGCATCAAATGTTAATCCTATTGGATTATTGAATGTAGCAGAAGTTGCAGGTCCTCCATCTCCACTGCCACCAGAAGCACCCGTACCCGCAATAGTTGTAATAATACCAGACGTATCTACTTTTCTTATTCTATTATTTACCCCATCTGCAAAAATCAAATTCCCACTTGCATCGAATACAATACCATTAGCACCCTCTAATTGCGCTAAAGTTGCAGCACTTCCATCTCCACTATACCCCGAAGAACCATTACCAACTATAGTAGTTATAATTCCACTTAAACTTATCTTTCTTATAACTGTCTCATTGGTTATATATAAATTCCCTATTGCATCAAATGTAACTGCTTCTGGGAATGATAATTCGGCTAATGTAGCTTGCCCTCCATCACCAATATACCCAGCTACGCTATCACCAGCTACAGTAGTTATTATTTGAGCTTTGGCAGTAAAACAAAATAATAAGGTAATAAGGGTAATTAATGGTAAACCAAAATTCGTATTTCTTTGTTCTAAATCTTCCATTTTTTAATTCATCAAAATTAACCAAATAAAAGTTTACTCATTGTGTTTATCATTACTTAACACTTTTCGGGCTATATTACTTCAATAAGTAATTTTACCTCCTCTATGCGACCATTCACCTACCTCCACCGTCGAAGGAAGTGTTTTGCTTTTTTGGCAATTATGGGTAGTTTAGGTGGAGCAAGCTCTTATGCAGCGCGTAAAGCCTGCCGGCAGTAATCTGCCGGAATGCCCAACTAAAAATAAATCTGGCAACCGGGCAGCAGTATGCGCAGTTCTTCTACGGCATCTTTGCTTAGGGGGTTATCGCGCAAATCAAGCTTGGTAAGGTTTTTTAGCTGGCAAATAGTATCGGGTATTTTAGTAAGGTTGTTTTTTCGTAAAGAAAGCAGGTACAGGTTTTTGCATTTATAAATTTCGCGCGGCAGGCTGCTTAGTTTATTAAAGTCTAAGGCCAGCACTTCTAAGTTAGGCAGTTTGTCCAGCTTTTCGGGCAGGGCATATATGTTGCAATTAACCAATATCAACGTTTTTAAAGGAGTAATGGCAAACAAAGGCTTGGGCAAACTATCTAAAATAACGCTTTCAAAAATAAGTTCGTTCAGGCTTTTTAAATACTTCATGCTTTTAGGAATCCTTAATGTATCACTGTTTCCCGAAAACTTAAATGTTTTTAAGCGTTGCAAATAAGCAATACTTTGCGGAATAGAATCTATTTTGCTGTTATGAATTTGAAGATACATAAGGTTGCCCAGCTTGGCAAAATCTTTCGGAAAGCCTGTAAACTCATTATTAAAAGAAGCTAAGTAAGTAAGGCTGCTAAGGTTGCTAAAATCCGCCGGCCATTGGTTTACCGATACACTTTGCAATTGCAGAGCCTGCAGATCTTTCAGGCTGCTAATCTTAGGCCATACTTTTAAATCAACGGCTTGGTAGCTGAGGTTTAATTTATAAACGGGTTTTGGTTCTTTAAGCGCCAGTTTTAAATCGGTAAAAGCTGTTGCACCATAAGGCCCATATTTGTCAAAAGGAGTTTTTATTTCTTCCTGAGAAATAGCTTTAGTAAAAAGAAGTAACAGAAACAGACCGAGTAAATTCTTTCTCATGAACACAAAAAAACACATTTTTAAAGATAAGTGGTAAATTAATTTCAACTATTTTTGATGTAGAATGAACTTGCACTTTTATAAATATCAGGGTTGCGGAAACGATTTTATTATTCTGGATAACCGGAGTAAAAAAATAAACCTGAACACACAACAAATAAATAAATTGTGCAACAGGCATTTTGGTATTGGTGCCGATGGTTTGATGCTGCTTGAAAATGAAAAGGGTTATGATTTTAAAATGGTTTATTACAACAGCGATGGTAAGGAGAGTAGTTTGTGTGGTAACGGTTCGCGTTGCATTACTGCTTTTGCCAAGCAGTTAAATATCATAAAAGATAGTGCCCGTTTTATGGCTATTGATGGAGAGCATGAATCGCAAATAGAGGATAAAATCATTTCTCTAAAAATGAATGATGTGCCTTTAATTGAAAAGCATACTGATTATTATTATTTAAACACAGGTTCTCCGCATGTAGTTAAATGGATTGAGAATATAGATACTTATCCTGTGTTTGAAGAAGGCAAAAAAATACGATACGATACGTCTTTTAAAAGTGGTGGTGGAACAAACGTAAATTTTATTCAGCTGAAAGACGATAAGTTATTTATTCGTACGTATGAGCGTGGTGTTGAAAACGAAACCTTAGCCTGTGGTACAGGGGTTACGGCAACCGCTTTAGTTGAGGCAATGACAAATAATACAGGTTATACCAACTTTTGCGATGTGGTTACTTTAGGCGGTAACTTAACCGTTATTTATCAGAAGCAGGATGATGGTTCTTTTACGGATATTTGGTTAAAGGGTCCTGCTACCTTTGTTTTTGAAGGAGATTACATACTGGATTAAAGTATGCTTTTACTTGCCCTGATAGTTTTTGGTATTTGCGGGATATTCTTTTCATCCATTACTAAAAACAGTGCTGTTCTTCTTTTGGTGCTAAGCGCTATTACCATTGCCGCTTTCAGTTTACCTTCACTTATCTTTTGTTTTGTTTTAGCAACTATAAACTATTTATTTATTAAGCATGTAACCAAAAGCAAAGTTCTGTTTATTGCTGCAATTAGTTTTAATGTAGCAGGTTTACTTGCCTTTCATCTGTATGAAAGATTCAATACAGAGTGGGCAGTTCTGCCACTCATTTTTGGAGTTACTTATTTAATACTTCAGTTTATAGATTATATCTGTAAGGTGCGTTTTAAGGTGGTTGTGGCACCTGCAAATTTTATTCAATACACTTCGGCAACCTTATATGCGCCAAAGTTTTTTATGGGGCCCATTGCTTCTTTACCTGATATTGAAAAGGAAATAAGCACCAACAACAAATGTTTCGACAAGCTCAACATGACAGCGCGGGGTCAGTCTGAGCCTGTCGAAGACTATGCGAGTCAATCTTCCAATATTGCTTACGGATTAAATAGAATACTGCTTGGTTTATTTAAGAAGTTGGTATTGGCAGAAAGTCTTTCCTTATATGTAAGTTCTGCATTGGATTTTAAAGACAATTATCCTAGTATTACTATTTTAAGCGGGACCTGTTTGTATGCCTTACAGTTGTATTTTGATTTCTCCGGCTATTGCGATATTGCCATCGGCGCATCATCTTTATGGAACATTCATTTACCGGAGAATTTTAATTTTCCTTTCCGTCAAAAAACATGGGCTTCTTTTTGGAAAAGCTGGCACAGCAGTTTAACTAACTGGTTGTGGCAATATGTATTTAACCCTAAGTATCTTTTTTTTAGCAGAAAGAATGTAAACAAAGTATTTGCTCAAAGCATTTGTATTATAGCCGTATTTACCTGCATGGCTTTCTTTAATGGAATAAAATTAGGTTTTTTTATCAGCGCCTTATTATATGCCCTGTTCTATTTAATAGAGCTTATTGTATATAAGAAAGGATTTCCTTTTTCAAACCTGTTTATATTCCTGTTGTTTTCCATTGGCTTGCTCTTTTTCAGAACAGCGGATTACGCTAACTATTCTTTCTTAATGGAAAGACTAATTGATTTTAAAAACTTCTTTCCCAGTGATTTGCTGCTTTTATATTTTGCTCCGCTTGCTTCGGGCGGCACACAACAAGACTACTTTAATTTATCTTTTACGTTAATCTTGTGCTTTGGCTTTTTGTTTTTGGAAAGAAGAATAGTTGCTGTATTTACTCAAAGTAAAATAAACTTTGTAGCGTGGTTTGTCTTGCTGTTGCTATTGGTTACTTGGGGAGTGTTTACCTCAGGTAGCCGGTTTATTTATATGCAGTTTTAAGGAAATCTAAAGGTTATTCTTAGTGCGGAAAATCTCCCACTCCCA
>CAJCJB010000295.1 GCA_903970545.1 Candidatus Saccharimonadota bacterium
TGAATGCCGAAAAGACATTTGATAGTAAACTGCCATGCAACACCTAAAACCTACCCGCCGAATGTGGAAACGCCCTATTTCAACTCACACTCCACGACGTTCAATCGGTTTAGTTCATTCATTAACTCATCGTTAATGTCTATCTTTTTTGTTTTGGAAAACATTTTTACCGACATGTTTTCGTTTTTGTCTTCTACGTGAATTTCGATTCCGCAATTACCGGGATGGGTATTGATTAGTTTTTCTATTTTATCTACAAAATCGGTATTTACTTCGTTTGCTTCTATTTTTACTTTTATAGAGCTGAATGCTTTTTCTTTCATTTCGGAAAGCAATTCTATTTTTTGAATTTTGCATTCGTAATTGCCTGCCTGGTTAAAACGGGTTTGTACACGGGCTCTTACAAAAACCTGGAGGCCTTCGCTCATATAGTTTTTAAATTTTATATAATCTTCGCCAAACAGGATAAATTCGAAAGAGCCGAGGTAGTCTTCGAGTGTGAATGTACCGAATGGTTTACCTGTTTTTGAGGTGCGGTGCTGAATAGCGGTAAGGATACCCGCTACGGTTATTTCTTTATTATCGAAGATTTTGAGGTCTGCTAATTCGGGCAAGGTTTGTTTGCAGGCGTGCTGTATAAGCAATTTATATTGGTCTAATGGATGGCCCGAAATATAGAAGCCTACCACTTCTTTTTCTCGCGCAAGTTGTTCCAGCTGCCCCCAAGGTTCTACTTTTGGTAAGGGTGGTTCTGAGATTTGAGCTTCGGTGTCTTCTCCAAACAAGGATGCCTGATTGGTTTCTGTTCCGGTATTAAAACTATTTCCGTAGCGGATTAGCTTCTCGGTAAGTGTTTGCCCGTCTTTATCGGTTGCAAAAAACATGGAGCGTGTAATTCCTTCGAAGGAATCGAAAGCGCCTGCTAAGGATAACGCTTCTATGCTTTTTTTGTTGATGGCTTTGCTGTCTAAGCGTTTCGCTAAATCAAATACACTTACAAAGTTGCCTGCTTCGTTGCGTTGTGCCACAATACCCTCTACTACATTACTTCCAACGCCTTTAATGGCAGTCATTCCGAAGCGGATATCGCCATTTTCGTTTACCGAGAAATTACCAATGCTTTCGTTTACGTCAGGGCCCAATACTTTAATCCTCATGCGCTTACACTCTTCCATAAAGAAGGTAACATTTTTGATATCGCCCATGGTATGAGTTAGTACCGAAGCCATAAACTCGGAAGGGTAGTTTGCTTTTAAATAGGCTGTTTGAAAGGCCAGATAAGCATAGCAGGTAGAATGTGATTTGTTGAAAGCATAGGATGCAAATGCTTCCCAGTCTACCCAAACCTTTTCGCAGGTTTTTGTATCGTGTCCATTCTTGGCGCAACCTTCTACAAATTTTCCCTTCATTTTATCGAGCACTTCTTTTTGTTTTTTACCCATGGCCTTACGCAACACATCAGCATCGCCCTTGCTAAAGTTGGCCAGTTTTTGCGAGAGCCTCATTACCTGCTCCTGGTAAACGGTAATGCCATAAGTCTCTTTCAGGAATTCATCCATTCCCTCTAAGTCATACACAATGGGTTCTTTACCATGTTTGCGGTTAATGTAGTTAGGGATGTATGCAATTGGACCCGGACGGTACAGGGCATTCATAGCAATGAGGTCGGTAAAAGAATCAGGTTTCAGATCTTTTAAATATTTCTGCATACCCGCACTCTCAAACTGGAATATACCGTTGGTTTCTCCGCGTTGAAAAAGTTCGTAGGTCTTTTTATCATCCAGCGGAATAGCATCAATATCAATTTCTATATTATGACGGTACTTAACATGTTTAAGGGCATCTTTAATAATGGTAAGGGTGCGCAAACCAAGAAAGTCCATCTTCAACAATCCGGCAGATTCTGCAACGGAGTTATCGAACTGGGTAACGAGCATATCACTATCTTTGGCTTTGCAAACGGGTACGAATTTGCTCATCTCATCGGGTGTGATGATTACGCCACAAGCATGTATACCCGTATTGCGCACACATCCTTCTAAATCATAAGCTTGTTTTAAAACTTCTGACTGTATGTTTTTCCCTTCGGCTAACTTTCTGAAGTTATGAGATTGTTCAACAAACTCTCTCCTGTCTTTTATTTCATCTAAATATTTTTTATCAATTCCGTCGGGCTTTAATAATGCTTTAAGTGATGCTGCCAACGAATCGGGATATGATTTGGTAAGTTCTGTTGCTTCGGGCAATGACAGGTTTAATACGCGGGCTGCATCACGAATGGCAGATTTACCGCCCATAGTGCCATAGGTAATAATTTGTGCAACCTGGTTGCTGCCGTATTTTTCAATTACATAATCAATTACCTTATCGCGCCCTTCATCATCAAAATCTATATCTATATCGGGCATGGATATACGGTCAGGATTGAGGAAACGCTCAAAGAGTAAATCGTACTTTATGGGATCAATATTTGTAATTCTCAGGCAATACGCCACCACCGAACCTGCCGCAGACCCACGCCCGGGGCCAACACTAACACCCATTTCGCGGGCTTTGGTGGTAAAATCAGATACAATTAAAAAGTAACCGGGAAAGCCCATGCGTTCCATTACAGCCAGTTCAAAATCTATGCGTTCTTGTATTTCAGGAGTTATACCGGGGTAACGTTTTTTAGCCCCTTCATACGTAAGATGTTTTAAATAAGCATTCTCTCCGCGGTTGCCTTTGCCTTCATCGGTAGGGTCATCATCACGGGCATCTTTAAATTCTCGGGGGATATTAAATTTAGGAAGCAATACATCTCTACCCAGTTTAAAGGATTCTACCTTAGCGGCAATTTCATTGGTAGTTTCTAATGCCTCGGGCAAATCACTGAATAACTTTTGCATCTCGGCAGGAGATTTAAAGTAAAACTCGTTGTTCGGGAAACCATACCTAAAACCTCTTCCCCGTCCAATGGGAGTTTCTTTAAGCTGCCCGTCTTTTACACACAACAATACATCATGCGCCGTTGCGTTTTTTTTATCAAGATAATAATTATTGTTGGCTGCAAAATATTTTACACCGTACTTCTTTGCAAAGCGAAGCAAAACTTCATTTACTGCACTTTCTTCAGGAAGGTTATGATTGTTAAGCTCCACGTAAAAATCTTCGCCAAACTGTTCTTTCCACCAAACAAAAGCTTCTTCGGCCTGCGTTTCTCCTACATTTAAAATCAGGTTTGGAATTTCTCCGCTTAATGAACCTGTAGTAGCAATTAAACCTTCTTTGTGGCGAGATAAAGCTTCCCTGTCAATACGGGGCACATAGTAAAAACCTTCAGTAAAGCCAATAGAGCTAAGCTTAGAAAGATTTTGATAACCTGTTTTATTCCTGGCTAAGAATACCTGCGAAAAACCATTGTCATGGTTCTTTTTATCTGTTCTATCTTTACATATATAGAGTTCGCAACCAATAATGGCTTTCAGTTCCTGCTTTTTATCGCTTTGTTTTTCGCCTTTATCAATAGCTTCGTTGTGTGCTTTAATACCTTTATTTTGCTTATCAATACTTTGCCAGAATATAAACGCGCCATACATATTGCCGTGGTCGGTAATGGCAAGCCCCGGAGAACCCCATTCCACAGCACGTTTTACCATATCATCAATATCGGTAGTGGCCTGCAAAACAGAGTATTGCGTATGATTATGCAAATGCGTGAATGGAATTTGAGAAGTGATACCGGCTGCCTGCCCTTTGTCGTCTATATCCTGTTTTACATCTTTTGCCTGCTTCAGCTTCTTTTCATTGGCCAGTAATTGAGATAAATCAGGAGCTACATAATTTAGTGCTTGCAGTTCTGCCGCAGGAAGTTCGGATACCTTAAGGATGCTACGTTTTAGTAATTCGAAAAACGCTTTGGCTGTAGCAGCTACGTCAAATGCTGCGTTGTGCGCCTCTTCAAAGCCTTCATTAAATAATTTTTTATACAGCTCTTCTAACTTAGGCCATTTAAACTTACCGCCTTTACCGCCGGGTATAGCGCAGAAATTAGTAACCTCATCATTTTTGGTATCAATAATGGCTTTACCTTCAAAATGGTTTGATATACCTAAGCGGTAGAATTCGGCACCAACAATACTTAAATCAAAATCTACATTATGCCCGCATACATATTTAGTCTGCTTAACCGCTTCAATAAATTCCTGCAAGGTTTTATCTAAAGGCTGGCCCTCACTCAAAGCGCGTTCGGTAGTAATGCCATGCACTTGCGCAGCATTAAACGGAATGGTAAAACCATTTGGCTTTACAATAATGCTGTTGGCAGAAATTAAATTACCCTTTACATCATGCAACTGCCAGGCAATTTGCACTACGCGGGGCCAGTTATCACTATCACTTAAGGGGGCATTATAGTTGCGGGGCAAGCCCGTTGTTTCGGTATCGAATATTAAAAACATGTGTATGAGATTATCCTATAAATTTAGGAAATAGATTGGAAGGAAATGGGTTTGTTGAAAAAAACCACGCTTATTCACAATAATAATGTCTTAAAAAGGAATAAAGCTCAACCCAACCATAAAGTTGAAACGCTGTGTAGGGTATTTATCCCAACGATAGTAAGAGAAATTGCCGATGTTGTTGAAGTTGGCAAAGAAGGAAAGCATTTTGGTATAACGATACTCGGCACCTAAGTTAATATCAGTAATACCGGGTAGCTGCACAGGAAGCTCTGCAATGATACCATTTGCACTTGCTTGCTGCAATGCCCACTGCTTGCCTATTACAAAAATATCGGCTTTTAAAATTATTTTACTCTTCAGGTTATAATGAGCAGAGAAAGTTAAATCAAAATTTGGTTTGTGCCAAGGCTTTACGTTGGTGGTATCAGTTATGGTATAACCATAGTAATTACCTTTTGCAATGATGTTTAGTTTTTGCTTGAGCTGGTATTTTAATTGTCCGTTTACGTTTAGGGAATTGGTATTCATGTAAACCACATTATAACGGTTGGCATAAGGGTTATCTTTTGCATTGTAATTATAATCAGCTAAATAATATGCCATGTTATTGTATCTACCATACAACACTTTGGCATCGTAAGAAAGGTTAGAACTTAAAGCACCACGCAGACCGCCATATACATTGTATTTATTGTCGGTGTTTTTATAATCTAAATTACTAAGCACAAAAGGGTTTACAGATGAAAGGCTTTTGTAACTGTTCTTTTGCAAACCGCCATCCAAGCCTGCATAAGGAATAATGATGCTTTGAAAAACATCGTAAAAAATATTGACACGGGGATAGAAATAAGATTTTGAACCGGTAGGACTGAAGTTTGAATTTGTTGGACTAAAGTTATCGAGTACTCCTTCAATCCCAATAGTGCCCTTCCATTTCTCTCCGCCCACAGCAATATGCGGATATACTTTAGCAATGGTATTATTAATGGTGTCGTGGCTGCTATGTACGTTATAATAATCTACAGAAGCAAGCACAAGGAATGATGCCTTTTCTATATGATTGGTAAGTAAAGCATTTGCAAATACATTATTCTCGAAGGTGTTGTAGTGGTCGCCGTAGTTATAATAGTTTAAATGAACATCCTGATTAATGTTTTTGGCTGTATCTCCATAATGACTTTGCAAACGCAACTTACCCTGAAAGTTTTGAAAGATTTGCTGGTAATTACTTGGATCGCTCGGACTATAAACAGCCGTAGAAAAACCATAGTAATGAACGGAATTTCGGTTATAATTAGCCTCGGCAGAGAGGGTATGTTTCTTATAAAACTTTTTGGCATACAGGCTTGCATTATCATCTGCAAAGTTGGTTTTACCCAAACCGGCAAAGCTTGCATCAGATGATAAATGATTATAACGAACACCCCAATAAAGTTCTTTAGAACGCAGGCTGTTAAAAAACACATCGGCGTAAGGCATTACATAATTTCCCATACCAACCTTTAGCATAGATTGGTAGAGTTTATTAAGAGGCTCGTTAACCATTTTGGCAGGCTCTATATTAGAAGTTTCAAAGCTTGTTTTATAAGGATTGCCCGGAGACGTGTAAGTAACATTGGTTATTTTCTTTACAGTATCAACAATCTCGGGTTGGTCGGTTTGCTTAACAGCCGCATCTTTAATTACAGGAGTAAAGTTGCTTTTTTGCTCATAAATCTCTTCGCCCAATGCGTTTTGCGACTTACAGGTAACAGGTAGCAAGTAGCAGGTAACAAGTAGCAAGTAACACAACCTGATACCTGATATATGATACCTAATACCTGATATTTGATACTTGTTTAGGTGCATCTACTTAGGTTGAGTATTATTAGTTTGTGTTGAATCTTTCTTTTCCACTTTTGGTGGCATATCTAATTTTATATCAGAGCCCTTGTTATCAAACTCCACTTTCATTTGTTCTTGTTGTTTCTCAATTTCCTTAGCCGCTTGTTGTTTATCTTTTATTTCCTGTAGTTTTTGCTTTGCCATATCGGTGTACTCTTGCTTATCGGCATTATCTATCACACTTTGCAAAATAACTTCGGCATTGTTGGTTTCATTTTTCTGAACATATACATCACTCATCAATAACATAGCTTTAGTGTTCCAATCATTGGTAGAATAGTTATAAGCAATTAAAGTATTAATGGTTTTTTCAGTCTCTTTTAATTCTTTCTTCTGGAAGTGAATTAAAGCCAAGTAATAGTAAGCCTCGGCACCGGCTTCACTTTTTGAGTTTTTAGTTAAATATTGAAAATCCGTAATGGCTTCATCTCTTTTGTTTGTTTCATACAATGACTTTGCTTTTAACTGATGTGCCTCGCCTAATTGTGCCTGACTAATCTTTTCGGTATTCATTACCTTGTTGCACTCATCCACACACACATCATAATTCTTTGTATAAAAAGCACAACGCATGGCGCCAAGCTTAGCCGTTAATTTGTTTTGATTAGACTCAGCCACATCTTGTAACTGTGTGTATAAAGGAAGTGCTTCTGCATAGTTCTTATCTTTATATAAGATGTAAGAAGCTTTTACTAAAGAAGTTTCGGTATGTATGTTACGCGACTTACTTAATACATATTTATAAGAAGTAAGTGCATCAGCGTAATTAGCTTTGCTATAAGTGCATTCGGCAAAGCAGAAATTAGCTTCGGTTAAATATTTTCCATTTGTAAACTTGGTAATGTACTTCTGCATTTCGGGCATAGAAGCATCACAATCTTTCTTCTCGTAATATAAATCAGATGCCTTTTGCCAATAGCTTTCATCCAACTCATCAGCACTTACCGAGCTTCCTATAGATGTCAGGTAAGCCTCCATCTCTTCGGGTTTGTGTTGTTCTTTATAAATCTTCTTAATGGTTTCAATCGCATCTTTCGCTTCATCTGATTTTGGGTCTTGCTTTACAATCTTATCGAGATACTCAAAAGCTTTATCATTTTTGTTTTGGTTGTAGTATAAGAAGCCTATTGTTTTTATACTGCGTTGCACAAAAGGAGAAGCAGGATAATTGTTTACAATCTTTTCATAATACGTAATGGCATTATCATAATCGTTAATGGCTTTATAGCTCTCTGCAGTCTCAAATGTAGAAGCTACAACATAGTTGGAAGAAGGAAACTTTTGTTGCAAAGCATTCAGGTCAACAATCTTTTCTTTATAATTTTTTTGTAAGCCATCACATAATGCTTTTTGATACATGGCATAATCCACATCATTTTTATTAAGCGCAATGGCGGTTTCATAATACTCGGCAGCCGAATTATACGTCTTATTCATAAAATAACAATCGGCCGTACGCAGGTTGGCATCAGCTGCTTTTGAAGCATCAGGTAGATTCTTATTCAATAAATATTTACGGAAAGAAATACCTGCATCTTCATAGTTCTTAGTCATAAAGTAAGCGTAACCTATATTGTAGTTACACAATTCATATTCCTTTAACTGAAAAGAGCCGGGCATTAATTGAAAATTTTCCCATAGTTCCTTGGCGTTATTATATGCTTTATTCTGATAAGAAAGTTCTGCCAGCCAATACTTGCTTTGTGCTGATACAACAGGGTTTGTGTTAAGCTTAATCGCCATGTTGAAATACTTCTTAGCCGAATCGGGAGCAGCATTGTTATAATAATTTACCGCACGGAAATACACCATCTTTTGATATACTTCTTTAATGCGTATATCTTCCGTATTCATTTTCTCAATGGTGCGCATAGCTGCTTCATAATTTTTTGTTGAATGAAAGCAGTTTACTAAGTAGGTATAAGCTTCTTCTTTATTGGGAGAATTAGGATATTGACTAATGTAAATCAAGAAAGACCTTATCGCATCGTTATACGGACTAAAGCCTGTTTCGTAACAAAGTTTAGCATAATTAAACAAAGCATCTTCTTTAATGTGCTTATCAAAGGGCAGGTTATAGGCAGAATAATAAGCACTACGTGCTTTTGTTTTTTCATTTGATTTAAGGTAACAATCGGCTAAATAATAATAACCGTTCTGCGCTAAGGAATCATTTTTCACAGCTGCTTTCTCGAAATAAGGCGTGGCAGTTTTTAAATCATTGGCTTTATAATACGCATAACCCAATTGGTAATTATCATTAGGTGTACCAGTGAAACCCTTTAAAAGAAAGGGAATAGCCTCCTTATATTGCGATTTATTATAATAAGATTCTCCAATAATGCGGTTAATCTCTCCTGCTTTTTGCACAAAGGTGCTATCGTTAAGCAAAGCAGGCGCAACCTTTATTACCTCATCATACTTGCCTTGCAGGTAATAAATTTGCGCAATGTAATAAGGAACCACACTGCCAAAAGTTTCATCATTTAATAAACGGGTAAAACCTTCCTGAGCAACTGCATAATTCTTTTCGGTATAAGCAATGTGTGAGTAATAATAATTAGCCGGCTTAGCATATTTATTATCTACATCTTTTATTTCGTACAAATCATTTTTGGCTTTATCTGTTTTACCTGTTTGCAAATAACTGTAGCCTCGTTTAAAATATAGCTCGGCTAAATCTTCTTTACTTAAATCGTAGATGTCAACTTTCTCCAGATAATCAATAGTCTCCTGATATTTCTTTTTACGGAAATTAGATTTACCCAAATAAAAGTATGCCCACTTTATTTTGTTGCTTTCAGGATGTTGCTCTATAAACTTACGCATGCGCCACTCGCCATCTTTATTAAAAAGCTCGATAGAACAAGCAGCACCATAATACTCGGCATCAATGCGGATAAGGTCTTGCTTACTTTTTTGCGAGCCTATAACAGTAAGGTCCTTCTTGTTGTCGTACAATTCTATAATATGCTGAAAACTCTTCATGGCGGCACCGTATAACTTCTTATCAAAAAGTTCGGCACCTATTTTAAACTCTCTATCAGGCTCAATATAAATAGTAGTTTTTTGAGCAAATATGTTGCTTGCAAACAGGCAAAGAAAAGTAAGGGCAAATAAATTACCGCGTGAAAGAATTTGTTTAATACTGAATAAGGTCATTAGAGACAACGCCGTAAAATTAGGGCGCATAAAGCCATGCACGTTTCAATAGCAAGTAAGTTATTAACGCAAACGTGTTTAAAGCTATAAGTTATAAGTTACGAGTTATACGTTATGAGAAGTACTTTTGCTTCAGGCAATATGGGCGTTATCCAATTAAATAATATAAGCATCCGTCAATCATCGGCGGTTGTAATAAGTAATTTATCGCTTACGGTTAATAAGGGCGAGTTTGTTTATTTGCTCGGGAAAACGGGTAGTGGCAAGAGTTCGGTGCTTAAGTGTTTGTATGCAGAGATTGGCATTGCATCGGGTACGGCTACGGTGGCCGGTTTTGAACTTAGTACCCTAAAGCAAAAAGATATTCCTTTTTTAAGAAGAAAGCTGGGCATTGTTTTTCAAGACTTTCAATTATTAACGGATAGAAACATTTTTGAGAACCTGCGTTTTGTGATGAAAGCCACGGGCTGGAAAGATGAAGAACAAATTAAAAAGCAAATAAACGCTGTACTTGAACAGGTTGGCCTAACAGGCAAGTACACTAAAATGCCTTATGAGATAAGTGGCGGAGAACAACAAAGAGTATCTGTGGCACGTGCTTTGATAAACCAACCCGAACTGATATTAGCCGATGAACCCACCGGAAACTTAGACCCCGATACCTCTGCCGAGATTATGAAACTGTTTATGGACATCAGCAAAACAGGTACATCTATTTTATTTGCTACGCACGATATGTTGCTATATCATAAATTCCCAGCACGTACCTTAAAGTGCGAGAATGGGGTAGTAGTGGAAGTGAGGGCTTAACTATTTAAGGTAGTTGGTCTATGTTCCGTCAAGCAGAAGTTGTGGTATGTTGTTACCCTCAGGCAATGAGGGTGTAGTATATAAAGGGTTGTTATTGCCCTTAAAATATTTCAGTAAAGAACCTGCTTAGTAAAGCAGGCTTTAGTATAATAGTAAATACAAAACCAAATACTGCACCCCAAAAGTGAGCGGTGTGTCCAATGTTATCTAACTGACGTTTGCCCATATACCAACTGTAAAGCAAGTAAATAGCACCAAAAATCCATGCAGGTATAGATATGGGTATAAACAAAATACCCATGCC
>CAJCJB010000296.1 GCA_903970545.1 Candidatus Saccharimonadota bacterium
TTTTGATAACTCGAACATACAGGGGCATTTTGCGGTAAGTGCCATGACGGTTTTTATAGATGCCAAACCCGCTAAAAAAGAATACCGACACTATAATGTAAAAACAGTAGAAGGTCCGGATGACTTTGCTACCATGGAAGAGGTTATTTACCGAAGGTACAAACGCGTGCTGGAAGATAACTTAGATATGCCCCAACTGATTGTAATAGATGGCGGCAAAGGACAGTTAGGTGCTGCTATAAACAGTTTAGAGAAATTAAACCTGATGGGCAAAGTATCTATTATAGGAATTGCCAAGCGTTTGGAGGAAATTTATTATCCCGGCGATTCTATACCCATGTACCTCGATAAGAAATCAGAAACACTGCGCATTATACAACACATACGCGATGAGGCGCACCGTTTTGGCATTACCCACCACCGCAAAAGGCGCAGCAAAGGCACCATCGTTACCGAGCTAAGCAACATAAAAGGCATTAGCGATAAAACAGCCGAGAAGCTTTTGGCAGAATTAAAATCGGTAAAGCAAATAAAAGAAAGCAGCTTAGAAACTCTTGAAAGCAGTATAGGCAAAGCCAAAGCCAAACTGGTGTTTGATTATTTTAAACAGGAGTAATTTATTGTTGTACCGAGCCTGCCGAAGTATAGGTATTCCGGCGGTTACGCCAGCGGGCTTTACGTTGCAAGCTTGGTGAGAGAGTAGATAGGCCGGGTGTTGTACCAAAAATTACTTATTAAATAGCTGGCAGGTGCGTTATGGGATTGTAGTGGAAAGCCTTTTGTAATCAAAAGCTTGTAACGTAAAGCTTGCCGGTGCATTTCGACAAGCTCAATGTACAGCGCGCCGGAACGCCCAAGCTGTTATTTACCAGCTTCCGCCTGCGCCACCACCACCAAAGTCGCCGCCGCCAAAACCTCCAAAATCGCTTCCACCGGAAGAACCACCGGAAGAATCGTTACCCCAGCCGCCACCTAAAAATGGAAAGATAAACCAGCCGCTACTTCCCATAGTATAGCCATTTCTAAACCTGTTTCTTCTTCTTAAAATAAGGAATAAGATTATCATAGGAATAAGTATGAAAAGGAATGTGGAATCGAAACCGTTTTTGTTGGCGTAGGTATTATAATCATATTCGCCTTTGGCAAGAGACATCAAAACATCGGTTGCGGCATTAAGCCCTCCGTAATAATCATTTTGTTTAAAGTGGGGTATCAGTTCATTATTCACAATCTCATGACAAGTTGCATCGGGTATGGCACCTTCCAGTCCTTTGCCGGTTGCAATAAATGCTTGTCCACGTGAAGTAGCTGTTTTAGGTTTTATTACAAGCAGGATTCCGTTACGAAGTTTTTCTTGTCCTATGCCCCATTTACGCCCCAGCTTAAAACTATATTTAGATATTTCATCATCACCTAAATCGTTAACCATAACAATGGCTATTTGATTGGATGTTTGGCGGTTAAAATTTGCAAGCTTTGTTTCTAACGTCGAGGCATCTGCCGCAGATAGAATGCCCGAAAAATCATTTACTAAACGTGGTGGTAAAGGTTGGTTGGGTATATTATCATCGCCCGCCTGAAGCAATGAAAAGCTGAATAGAAATAGTATGGAGAGGATTGTTTTAAAGCTTTGTTTTCTCATTTACCTATAGAAATATCATTTGAAAGCTCGTTGGTATCGTTAGCCTGCAGCGGGAAAAAGGAGGAGAGTTGTTTGCCGGTATCTTCTATAGCTTTACAAAGCGCGGATGAGAAATTATTTTGTTTGAAATGAGTTTGCAATTCGTGTTTTATTTTATCCCAAAAATCAGGCGGTACCACATCATTGATTCCTTTATCGGCAACAATGGCAAATTTTTTATCCTGAACAGCGAGGTAAAACAGTACTCCGTTTTTTAGTTCTGTTTTATGCATTTTTAATTTACCAAATACATGTATGGCATGTACAAAAACATCTTCCTTGCATGTTTTTTCTAAATGCACCCTTATTTCTCCCGAGGTATTTTTTTCAGCGTTGGCAATAGCAGCTATAATCTCCTTCTTTTCCTTTTCACTGAAAAAATGTTCAACCTTCATTAGTTAAATTTTACTTCGGGTGCTTTTTCAGTACCGGCTGCCGCTTCAAATCCTTTTTTAAGTTCGAAGTTACCGCCTGCAATGCCTAACACGGCATGCGTAATGAACCCGCGAATGTATGTGTTATACACATTTACACTTTGGTTATAATCTTCGCGAGCCACATTAATTCTGTTTTCGGTTCCTTCCAGTTGTGTCTGAAAGGTTTGGAAGTTTTCGGTAGAACGAATTTGCGGGTAAGCCTCTATGGTTAAGTTAATGGCTGCATTTATTTTTTTCCCTATCATATCAAAATCCTGTGGTGTTTTAGCTTGTGTAATGCCACTACGAAGTGCGGTAACCGACGAAAGAATATCTTTTTCGTTAGCGGCAGCACCTTTTACCGTATTAACCAAATTTGGAATAAGGTCTGCACGACGCTGATATGCCGCACCCACATCTGCCCAACGTGCTTTGCTTGCTTCATCTAACGATACGGCACTGTTGTAGGTACTGTTTAAATACCCGATAAATAATAAAACGGCGCCAATAATAATGGCTACTATAATTAATCCTCTTCTCATCTGTTTAAAAATTTAGAGTTTAAAGGTATGCTTTTTATCTCAATAGGAAGAGATGCTTGGGTATAATACTAATCAGCTAATTTGCCATAATATATTAAGTATATCGAAAGTCATGCTTAAAACTTTCTGAACTCCTTTAACAGCTCTTCATCTGAAAAAATCTCCAGCAAATCGTTACTTTGAAAAACATCTTTTCGGGGAACACTTACTTTTTCTTCTTTTGATTTATACCAATATGTATTTTTCTTTTGCTCTTCTGCTGTGGCATCTGTTGAATCTACTTTATAACCTTTAGATTTTAAAAAGGTTTCTAATCTGCTTTTTTCTATGTACTTCATACTTTTTCAAAGATATTAAATTTTATATCCAATCTGTTCAGATAAAGTAATTTTACTTTTAGTAAAGTTTCCTGTACCAAAAGCTATTTCTTTACCTTCTTCATTTACTAATTTTGATTGTGCTACAAATAAATTTTCTGATTGAAATCTTATTTCTCCAATTGCTTTAATTAATCCTTTATTTGCGGGTCTGATTATATTTAGGTTGAACGAAGTAGTTAAAACAAAGACATCTTCAACAACAGAACTTACGGCAAAAAAGGCGGCATCATCTAATAGTTTAAAATACACAGAGCCATGTATGGCGCCCAATGCATGAAAATATTTCTCGGAAATGACAAGACCTATCTCTGCTTGCTTACTTGATATTTTAATGGTAGTGGTATCATATACGAATGTATTAATGTTAGCCTGCAAATACATTCTTTCCAGTTTCCTGAAATGTTCCTGATTCATTAATTATTTCTTTAGAGAAGTATGAGTGCCGTAAATATAAAGGAATTTATATTGATAACGATAACTGCAAAGGAGGGGATGTTTATAGTTTTAGAACTATAAATAGTTTTGCTTTACCTTTGTTACACAAATGAAGAAATTACTTTACAGTTTTTTAATTGTTTTTGCCTTTATAACAGCAAAACAATCTTACGCCCAACAAAACAAACTGGTTTGGTACACCAGTTTAAGCGAAGCAAGTATGGTATCTTTAAAAACAGGTAAACCTATTTTTGCTTTTTTTACCGGAAGTGATTGGTGCGGTTGGTGTATGAAATTGCAAGCGGCTGTATTTAGTAAAGATGTCTTTATAGCATGGGCAGAACAGCATGTGGTTTTACTTGAATTGGATTTTCCGAAAAGAAAACAACTTAGCCCTGAACTTACCAAACAAAACAATAATTTGCAGCAGGCTTTTAAAGTATCAGGCTTTCCAACGGTTTGGCTTTTTAATCCGGCAAAAGACCCCAAAACAAATACCTTATCCATTGCCGCATTAGGCTCTTTGGGCTATCCTGCCGGTGCCCCTGCCGGCGAAGAAGCTGCCAAGTTTTTGGCTAATGCCAATGCTATACTTGCTAATAAGTAGGGTTCTTCTTCTATGATGAAGTATAAGCTGTATTAACAGAAGCCTGTTAAAAGCCCGTGTTTATTTAGTTGACTGCCATTGCCTGATTTTGTACCTTTGGTAGGATAATGTTACGCCGTTTACAATACATCTGTATTTTGCTTTTGCCTGCCTATAGCTTGTTGGCGCAGCCATCGGAAAAGAAGCTTACACCCGATGATTACATTGCCCGTTATAAGGAAGATGCGGTAAAAGAAATGTACCAGTATGGCATACCTGCCAGTATTACGTTAGCGCAGGGTATGCTGGAAAGTGGTAACGGTAATAGCGCGCTGTCGGTTTATGCTAATAACCATTTTGGTATTAAGTGTCATAAAGACTGGACGGGTCCGAGTTATATAATGGATGATGATGCCAAGAACGAGTGTTTCAGGAAGTATGCAGATGTGCTGGATTCTTATGCCGATCACTCTAAGTTCTTAAGCACCCGCGACCGCTATGCCTTTTTATTTGAATACCCTAAAACAGATTATAAAGCTTGGGCAAGAGGCTTAAAGGAGGCAGGTTATGCCACACACCCCACCTATGCCGAGCAGTTGATTGGTTTGATTGAGCAGTATAAACTATACGAGTTGGATAAGGATGTGGCACTTAGCATGCGCACCATAAAGGAGAAAAAGCCGCAGATAAAATTGAACTTAAGGCAGGTATTAAAGTTTAACCGCACCAAGTTTATTATTGCCAAACCAGGAGATTCTTTCTACAAAATAGCTTTTGATTTTGATTTGGAACTGGATGAATTATTAAAATACAACGATTTTAATAAAGGAGATAAGATTATTCCGTATGAAAAGATTTATGTAGAAGCTAAGCGCAGAAAAGCTTTAGAGCCTTATCACGTAGTTACCAAAGGGGAGACGATGGAAAGCATATCGCAGCTGCATGGCATTAAATTGACTTCGCTTTATAAAAAGAACCGTATGCGTTTTAGGTCAGCAGACCCAGCGCCGGGTACAGTTTTATACTTACGGAAAAAGAAACCTAAGAAATAAATGACCGCAGTGCCAGTTCGTAACCGGTTAATCCAAAGCCAGAAATGGAGCCCTTGCAATGTTTGCCTAAATAAGAAACATGGCGATAATCTTCTCTAGTAAAAATGTTACTGATGTGTACTTCTACAATGGGAGTATTGATAGCCGCAATGGCATCGGCTATGGCAATAGATGTATGTGTGTATGCACCTGCATTTAAAATAATTCCGTCATATTTTTTATCGGCAGCATGTATGTGGTTAATCAATTCGCCTTCTACATTGCTCTGAAAATAATCTAACTGAAGTGCAGGGTATTTTGTTTTTAAGTCGGCAAAATACGTTTCAAAGGTTTGATTGCCATAAACATTTTGTTCTCTGGTGCCTAATAAATTTAGATTGGGTCCGTTAATAAATAGTAACTTCATGCAGCAAAAATATAAAATTAAAGTTGAGTAAGTTTAGCGCCTACATACGTTCTTTTGAAATGTACTTATCTGCAGAACGTTCTTTTAGTAAACACTCTGTAGAAGCCTATTTGCGGGATATTGGCGGACTGGCTTCTTTTATGGAAGAGAAGTTTCCAAACCTTAGTCCGCAAAAAACAGAGCTAAAGCATTTGCAGGAATACATCAAACAAATCAATGAGTTTGGTTTAAGCGCTTCTACACAAGCACGCATATTATCAGGCATACGAGCATTTTACAAGTTTTTATTGATAGAGAAAGAAACCGATAATGACCCCACCCTTTTGCTTGACTGGCCCCGCATGGCAAGAAAACTACCTGATGTGTTGAATGAAAAAGAAATAGAAGATATGCTGAATGCTATTGACCGCAGTACAGATGATGGAGAAAGAAACCGAGCTATACTTGAAACCCTTTATGGTTGTGGGTTGCGCGTTAGTGAGTTGGTTAATTTAAAAATAAGTGAGATACATAAAGAGGATGAGTATTTAATTATTACCGGAAAGGGTAACAAACAAAGGCTTGTACCTATTAATGGAATGGCGCTTAAGCACATTGATATTTATTTGAAGAATGTGCGTACGCACATTAACATAAAAAAAGATAAAGAAGATTTTTTGTTTCTTAACCGCAGAGGGAGTCCTTTATCAAGAGTAATGATATTTTATATTATTAAAGATTTGACAGCAAAAGCAGGCATAAAGAAAACAATTTCCCCACATACCTTCCGGCATAGTTTTGCTACGCATTTGTTAGAAAATGGTGCCGACCTACGTGCCGTACAGGATATGCTGGGACATGAAAGTATTACTACAACAGAAATTTACACACACATAAGCAGAGGTATGCTGAAAGATGTGATTGAAAAACATCACCCAAGAAACAGGAAAGATTAGTATGAGTAACTACTATAACTTATCAAAATCCGAGTTATCAAAACCTTTGCCCATTTTAATAATGGGTTTATCGGAAGTGCCTTTGATAGTCATGGGGATTTTTATGCCGCTAAACGGAAGGACAGATAGCTTTATCAAATAATCTATGGTTTCATCTTCTAAACCCTGAGAACCTTCAACCTCCGTTAAAAACTTACTTACTTTAAACGAGAAAGGATAGATAAGAAATTTTCCGTTTTTAATTTCGGTAGTTATGGTAACATCTTCCAGTTGAGGGTCTTTAAACTCTTCTTTCTTAGACATGTTTTTAATGTGGTTCATTAGTTTCATTCCTTTTACGGATACGCTATCTATAACAATTTTTCCGTTTCCGTTAAGCGTAGAATAAATAGGGGAGAAGGAGGGAGTTACTTCTCCTTTTATACTATACTTGGTAGAAAAATTACCTTCTGCCGGACAGGTTCCTTTAGGATCAACAAAGGTTTTATAGGCTTTAACAAAATCCAGTTTCTGAATGTTTACATCCATATCAAAGGTTGGGTGTTTAACATCTTTGGTGCTGTAATCGCCATCTATACTCATTTTAGAATCGAGGGCATTAAAGCCTGTTTCGTTTAAGGTTAAAACACCGTTTTGTACTTTTATCTCTCCGTCTAAGTTGGCAATATCCATCTGTCCGAATTTTACCATCTTAATATCCGAATCGAAGGTAAAACCAATATTAGTAGGTATAACCACCACTTGTGCTGTGCTTGTATTTGCCGTTGTAGTGGTGTTTGTTGCAGTGCTTGGGAACCACTCATTCAAATCCATCGTGTCGCAATTTAAAGTTAGGTCTCCCTTAATAGGCGCGTCATTCCTGAGTATATAAGGAATGTAATTATATAGGTGTCCGCTAAGGGTGATGTTACTTTTACCAAACTCTGCTTGAAACTTGTTAAGCACAATTTTATCGGGAGCGAAAGTAAAGAACGCATCATCTATATGAATAGGAAAAGTTATATCTTTCTCTTTGTAAGAGACATTTTTTACTTCCAGCGTGCCGGTAGTATTTAGTTTGGTGTATTGCTTAGCTTCTATTTCGGTTAAGTTCCCCTGAGCATTTATATCAAAGTCCATGGTGCCACTTACCGTTGTATTAGCCACAGGATATATCTGCGTAAGCTTTGCAAAATCAACCAAGCCATCTACTTTAATGCTATAGTTATAATCTTTCATATCAGCCAGTGTTCCACTCATTACAAAAGGTTCATCATCCAGTAAAAAGGTAAGGTTGTTTAAACTCACGCGTGTATCGGCAATTTGTCCGGTAGCGTTAGTTACTTCTGCATTTAACTGAATACTATCCATATCCAACGGAGAGCTTTTAGATTTTACATAACCTTTTTCTAAATTAAAAAACGCATCCACCTTTGGGAATAGTTTAAGCGAATCGCTATACCTGCCATTTACTTTTATTTCAGAAGTTAATATGCCTTTTAAAACCAAGCCATCTATAGGATATATCTTTTCAATCTCAGCCAAATCAGCTTTTAGTTTAATATCGGCAGTAACATACATGTGTTTTTTTCCTTTCACACAAAGGCTGCCATGTATAGGTTCTTTATTAATTTCTATATGAAATGTTTTTAAGTTATACGTGCTATGCTCAGGGTTTCCATCGGGGTTATCGGCCACCAAATCAAAGTTTATTCTTTCTAAAGCTTTGGGCAAATGACTGTATTTAAACAGCGCATCAAGCACTTTCAAATCTATATGAAAAGCAGGCACTTTATTATCCTTCACATCATACACCCCTTTTATAAAACCATTGCAGGAAAAATCTCCTTTGGTTTCAATACCTGCCAAATCTTTCTGATAGATGCCGGGCAATAAAGAGAGCAAGTTTTTAAACGTAGTTTCTTTCACTACAAATCTTAAATCAACATCATAGCCATTATCCAACAGTTTAAAGAAACCTGCAAAGCCAAACTTAAACTCACCTAACTGAAAGTTATGATCTTTAAAGATAAACTTTTGTTCTTTTAAGTTCATTTCCATTTGCAAATCGGCGGCAAATAGTTTCTTTTTAAAGTACTGAATTCCGTTATATATAACGGTTAAATCATTTACCTTGGTAGTAATATCCAAATCAGAAACTTCCTGTTTAAAATCGCCCGACCCACTGTGGTATAAGCCCCCAACTTCTATATAGGTTTTCTGCAGCTTATCATCATATACAATTTTACCATTGTTTATCGACCATTTATCAATAGCAAGTTCAAAGCTTTTGTTTGGCTTTTTAGTGCCTGTTGTAT
>CAJCJB010000297.1 GCA_903970545.1 Candidatus Saccharimonadota bacterium
TGATCCAGTCTTGAAGCTTAATATACTTGTCTTCTGAATCTATCATTTTTGATACAACATATAGTTTGTCCCAATGAGTTAAATTCATTATTAGATTAAATGCCAGATTTGTTTTACCTTTACCTGATGGACCACAAATTAATATCCTATAAGGATGTTGAGGAGTTAATGGATTAAGATTAATATAGTCTTTTTTGGGAATAAATTCATCAAAATTCTGAACAGGAATCATTCATATCTTTAGATAAGATAATTTAAAATCTTTGGTAGTTATATATGAGTTTTCAAACTCCAAAAGATTTAAAAGATTATAAAAAAATGGTCAATGAATGGTCTGAGGTAAGAAAGCAGTTGAATGATAAGGTAATAGCTAACAAAATTGGTGATCAAACACTACTTGAAACCCAAACAAAGATACAGGCACCAACTATTCAAGAAATAGGTAAAATACACAAATCAATAACAAAAACAGTAGTTAATCCAAGGACTGGAGTTAAAGAAGAAATACCACTAACAACTTTAATTGATAATATTAATAATAACTTAAGTGTCACTGATCCAACATCAGCCTCAGCCCAAACACTTCAACAATTAGAAAATATGAAAACATTATTAGCAAAAAATAATAAGATTTCAAAAGATATTCGTAAACAATTAGAAAGAGATTTAGCCAATATAAATTCTATGGTTGTATTACAAACAGTGCCTAAAGAAGAATTTATGAATATAGTTACAAATACATTAAACCCTGTCCCTCCTGATGACCCATATGTCATATTTAGTGATAGTGCAATGAGAAGATTTATAGGTAAGTTAAATAGGGGATTATATCAAAGTGGTTATGATGAGAATACAATTGCCGCTATTAATAATAAATTAATACCAATTGTAAGAACATATGAGAATCAACTTATGGATATGCCTGGAATACAAGAACACTTTTTGGAAACTGTATCTAAAAAGTTATTTGTAAAAAATGTTGATACCACATTAACTAAAGAACTAGAAAAGGTAAGTGATGTATTAGAAGAAATACAATCAGGTGTAGATACAAGTATTAGAACTACACAACAAATAGGAGATCAAACATTAGCAGTACTTGATGAAAATAAAGAAGTTGATAAAGAAGTAGCACTAACAAGTTTAAATGAAATACAACAAATAAATCAAAGTATTCAAAATATAACTAACCCTGTTGATAAACTAATAACTGCTAAAAACCAATCAGACCAAAGTAGAAAACCTGGTAGTAAAAGTGGTAAACTTGAACAGTTTCAAGAAAGATTAAATAAAAGAGTTGCAAATATTGCTGAAAAAATAGATAGTCCAGTGTCACAACAAATTGTACAAAAGATAGAAGACAAAAAGAATATCACTAATGAAGATCTAGAAGAGTTGCAAAGAATAGAACAAGAAAAAATAGATAGAGAGCGTGATATTGAATTACACAAAAAATTAGATGAGCTAATGAATAAAAAATGGGATGAATTAAAGACTAACACAAGGTTTAATACTATGGATAGAATTTTTAATAAATACAAAGACAAAAGTAATGTTAATACAGATGTGAATTTTGATAATAAAGAATTTATTAAAATAAGTAAGGATGAATATGCTATTGGTCTACAAATTGGTGACAAAAATGCATATGTTTTACCAGAAATATACACAAATGATAGCAAAATAGTAATAGTAGATAATGATGGTAAACTTATTTATGAAAAACCAGTAAATAAAAATATCAATGGAGGGTTACAATATCTATTATTTGAATCTTGGCCTATAGTATTAAGCCAAGTAACACAACTTAATTATAAATATACACAAGAAGATATTGATGAATTAAGAATTATTTTTAATAAAATTGGCATTACAGATAAAAGTAGTTCAAAAGTGAAATTATTACGTGGAGATACAACCTTACTTAATAAAATTGGTATATACCCAAAAGAACAAGTAGAAAAACCAATAGCAGTACTAAGAGAAGATAGTGATGAAGAAAGTGATGAAGAAAGTGGTGAAGAAAGTGATGAAGATAAACCAGCTGTTAAAAGAACCAAACCCCCTCAAGCCCCCCAAAAAGCCCCTGTACCTGCACCTTCCAAAGCCCCTGCACCTTCCAAACAAACTCCCTACAAACCACCTCCAACTAGAGGAGACCCTTCAAGTAGAGGTGGTCCTTCATCTAGAGGTAGAAGAGGTAATAAAGGTTATGGAATTGCAAATCAATCTTCAATAGATTTTTTATTAAACCAACCTAAAAGACATGCATATAAACTAACACCAACAGGAAAATTTGGGGACCTAAACATTGACATGCCCCAATTAATAAGTCATCACAGAATAAAAGCAGTAAATGGAACAGGAGTAACTTTACTTGATAAAAAGGCTCCAGTTGATTTAATCGAGTTATTAACAAAAAGGTTTAATCCAAAGAAAAATTATACAGACAAATCAGTCAAGCTATTTAAAGAGCTGGTCAAACATTCAGGATTACCAGTACATATGGGTAGTGGCAAGTATAAATTATTGCATAGTAAAGGATCCCCATTAATTAAAGTTGTCAGTAATCCAGATGATTTAGTTGAAAGATTAGCTGTATTGTCTGGAGAAATTGATAGTGGCAATCACTCAGATGCTATTAGGAATGAAATGATGAGTATAATAGACATTTTACTCAATAATAATATCTTAACAAAAGAGCAACACAAAGCCATTTATGACCAATACCTTTCATAAGAATTATAATGTATTGTAGTAATATATACATGTCAATGTTATTAACTCTTGATTCATCTAGTATAACATCTG
>CAJCJB010000298.1 GCA_903970545.1 Candidatus Saccharimonadota bacterium
TTACTTTTATTGTTTAGTTATGCGGCGTGGGGGCAAAGCGGTATAAATTCTGCTAATACTCCTTTTAAACTTACAGATAAAGTTGTAAAGCATGGGCAGCATTATGAAATCTTTGACCTAACATTTAAAAATAAAGATTCATTAATAGAGCTTTTGAGTAACGAAAGAGTAGATTCTCTTATTAGGTTTTTGGTCAATCTAAAAATGAAAAATGTTTATATTATATATTATTATAATACTAAACTTAAGGAGAATGATTACGATATAAAACCGCAAGTGCAAGCATTTCATAAAGCAGTTGCCATAAGAAAGTACTTTATAAAAAAGGGTTATTCCGAAAAAGGTATTAATTGTAAAGGAGTTGGTTTTTCAAATGATGCTTATCCTCCTTCTATAAAGGATGTAAAGAATCAAAATGAATTTGTTTCTTTTGAGGTACTTTAAGAGATGAAACGCACCCTGTTACTTTTATTGTTTGTGGCTATTCTGCTACTTAATTGTGCAGATAAGCATGAAAAGGGATTTTATGGAACATACTACCATAATGATAGCATTAATATACAATCTTCAAGAATTAATTTTTATCCAAATAACATTTATTCTTTTAATTCCTCGAGTTGTTTGTCTCGCAACCGCGACAGTGGAGAATATAAATTGAATAAAGACACAATTTATTTTAAATCTATTAATTTACACTTTGTAGATAGCATAATGAATCCTATTAAACCTTTGACAGGTTATAAATTCATCTATAAAGAGCATAAAGTATTTTATATCAACCGCCATATTTTCCCTGATAAAACTATTACTATTGATACGACTTGTTGGACAAAGGACACCACAATGAAACTTACTACAAGTAATTAGAGAAAAATGAAACGCACCCTATTACTTTTATTGTTTGGTTTGTTAGTGAGCTTGTCGAACTATACTGCTTGGGGGCAGACAATTAATTATCATTCGGGAGATAGTATTAATATATATTCTATAGACTTAAAACAAGTATCAGATTCTTTAATAGGTAATCATTGCTTTACAGCATATAGAGGTTCAAAAATCGATTGTTGCTTGGATAAAACGGATGGTAAATCACTCTACTTAAAAAAACAATCTGCTAATAATTACTTAGGGCTAATGAAAAGTTGTTATGATTATAAATTATATCATGTTTCTATTTCATTTATTAATGATACGTTGCTATTCATTTTAAAAGATGATACACATGAATTTTTAGAGAAGGATAAAAAGGTTTTCTTCATCAAGAGTAAGCATTAAAAAAATGAAACGCACCCTGTTACTTTTATTGTTTGTTTTGTTAGTGAGCTTGTCGCACTATACTGCGTGGGGGCAATGCTAATACCTTCATTTCTTTGCTTGCCCAAAGAACTGCGTAGCAATCAGCGAAGCCATTAAAAAAACAAAAGAGATTGAGCTAAACGAAGCAAAGAAAGTGCCCCACGAAAGCCAACCCAAAGCTTTTCTTGGCGCACTGGCTGCCCTGCATCGCCCAGAAAACTTTCGGTTCGCACCTTTCGTGGACGCCTGCCCCGGGTTTACGTAACCATCGTAATTTGAAAACCGAGCGCGAGCCCGACCGAACGCGGAGCAGAGTGGCTTGTGCGTGGCAGATCGTTTGGTCTTGACTTTTTGTTTCTTTTTCGTCAAGGAAAAAGAAAGTATTAAAAGCACTCTTTAAAAAGCATGTGTTCCAATGAAAAAACATAAAAATCTACGTCCCTATAAAATAAGAAAATTTCAATACAAAGTCCAAAAAGATAATAACCACAGGGGCTACAAACGGTTAATAACTAAACGACGTTTTCAGAAAGTTTATGAAACTTTTTTAAAATTCTTACGTTAAAGCACTATATAAACTCAAACTAAAAAATAAAATCATGGCAAAGAAGAAAAAATCAGCCTCCGGCGCCGCAACAAAAAAAACCTCCACCTCCGAATCAGGTAACACAAAAAACGTAGCCAACTTCGAAACCTTAATTATAGACTGCCAAGGTTTTGGTACAGCCTACAATCCCTCCAATTCTGCCATTACTATAACGGCACTCCAAACTATCTATACCAATGCCAACAACGCCCTTACCGATATAGATACCAAACACAACAATCTCAACCATGTCATCAATACAAGAGAAGTATTATTCGTTGGCCTCAAACCCCTTGCCACACAAATCATGGCAGCATTGGCAGCAGCAGGTGCAAACGCACAAACAATGCTTAATGCAAAAACAATTAACCGCAAAATTCAAGGCAGTCGCGCAACTAAAAAAACGACTACCAACACAGCAACTTCAACCCCTACACCAACTACCACTCCTACCGGCGGCGGTACTACAAATACTACAACATCAGTTACTCCACCCGCTACCGAAAAAACAGCCCCCGAAACTACCTCAGTTACCCCCCATTCCATCTCCACAGCCCAACTAAGTTTTGATGAACTCGTAGCCCACTTTCAGGAACTCGTAAGTTATGTTTCCCTTTATCCCGCCTACAACCCCAACGAGGCTAATCTTAAAGTTGTCAACTTAAACACAACCGCCACATCTTACACAACCGCCAACAACAATGTCAAATCTGCCCAAACAGCTTACCAAACTTCCATGGCAGCTCGCACCAAAACCCTCTACGACCCTGCAACTGGTTTGGTTCAAATCGCTAAAGAAGTAAAGGCTTACGTAAAATCTGCCTTCGGTTCCAAAAGCCCCCAATACAAACAAGTAGAAGCCATCCATTTCCGCACATTCATTCGCACATCCCACCCAAAACATCATAAAAAGAGCCAAACGAAGTGAAGCGAAGTGCATACATGAGTGCAAAATAAATAACAACTAAAAACGAATAAATAGCCCACCTCTCCCTCTCCTCTTAGGAGAGGGATAAAGGGTGAGGTCATTTACCCATTTCCTCCAACCTTTTTTCATCAATACATAAGTGCACACCCAAAACTCGTGCGCGCAGAGGTATAACTCACGTGTGCATAGGTAAAACTTTTATGTGCACGGGCAAAACTTCCGTGTGCATACCTAAAACTCACGCATGCACAGGTAAAACTTGTATCTGCACAAGCAAAACTTCCGTGTGCACGGGCAAAACTTTCAAGTGCATAGGTAGAACTCGTATATGCACACCCAAAACTCGCAAGTGTACAGATAAACCTCCCGTATGCACGGGCAAAAGAAAGTGACAAATTCTGCAAGTCCTTTCCTTTGGAAAGGATTTAGGATAGGTTATAATCTTTTGTAATTTGCTCCCTCAATTAAAAACATGCAAAAGAAAATCTTATTACTGGGCAGTGGCGAGCTGGGCAAAGAACTCGTAATTGCCTTGCAGCGTTTGGGCCAGCACGTTATAGCCGTTGATAGTTATGCGAGCGCACCCGCCATGCAGGTGGCGCACGAGTTTGAAGTGATTAATATGCTGGATGGCGATGCGCTGGACAAGGTAGTTGCCAAACACAAACCCGATTTGATTGTACCCGAAATAGAAGCCATACGCACCGAGCGTTTTTATGAGTACGAGAAGCAGGGCATTACTGTTGTACCAAGCGCCAAAGCCGCCAACTTTACCATGAACCGCAAAGCCATTCGCGATTTAGCCGCGAAGGAATTAGGCTTACGAACCGCCAACTACAAATACGCAACAACCTTAGAAGCCTTTACTCAGGCGGTTTTAGAGATAGGAATACCCTGTGTGGTAAAACCTTTGATGAGCAGCAGCGGCAAAGGGCAAAGCGTGGTAAAAACAAAAGAAGATATTGCCAAAGCCTGGAACTACGCCATGGAAGGCTCTCGCGGAGATTATAAAGAAGTGATTATTGAGGAGTTTATTAAGTTCAATTCAGAGATTACCCTGCTTACCGTTACGCAAAAAAACGGCAACACCTTGTTTTGTCCGCCTATAGGGCACAGACAAGAACGTGGAGATTACCAGGAAAGCTGGCAGCCCTGCGCCATTAGCGATACCGATTTAAAAGATGCACAGGATATGGCGGCTAAGGTTACCAAAGCGCTTACAGGTAATGGCATTTGGGGTGTAGAGTTTTTCTTGACGGATAAAGGAGTTTATTTTTCGGAGTTATCTCCCCGTCCGCATGATACGGGGATGGCAACCCTTGCCGGCACGCAAAACCTGAGCGAGTTTGAATTGCATGCACGCGCTATTTTAGGCTTGCCGATTCCTGAAATTACATTGGAAAGAACTGGAGCTTCTGCTGTGGTGCTTGCCACGCAGGAAGGTAAGAACCCAACTTACACGGGCATTGAAGAAGTTTTACATAACAAGCTTATGGATGTGCGCATCTTTAATAAACCAACCACCCGTCCATACAGGCGCATGGCCGTTGTGCTTACCTATGATATAGTGGGTGCTGATGTAAATGCAGTAAAGGAGAGGGCAATTAAACTGGCTAAGGAGATTAAGGTGAGTTCTGAATAAAAGCGTCTTATTTTATTAATATATTTGCTTTAAATGAAACACCTTCTTCTGGTAGCCACATTTTTGTTAAGCGTTACTTTGCTTTCTCAAAATGATTCTTTAATTCCAAACTATAACGGCACATTCTATCCCTCTGTGCTTCCTGCTGCAAAAGGTGTGGCTATGCCTTTTTTGGTTGATCAAAAGTATTTTTCTATTACGGGCGCAAGTGTGGTAGATTCTGCCATAAATTATGCGGGCTCTCATTATCATATTCATAATTACTACCTGAACCCTGCTACTAACTATTACGTTGCCAGCAGTCAGTATAGTGCATACGATATAAGTTCGTTTAGTACTATCTGGCCTACGCAATGCCCTAATATATTATATAACAGCAGCGATACTTCTTTCAATGCCCAGTCAGATTGCGTGGGCTATCTCACCCGTCTGTTATCGGTTACGGGTAATACCACCACAACCGGCAATGCCTATCTTAATATTATAAACACGGTGCATGCGGGCAATACCTCTCACTTTGCTGCGGTGGGTTATGTATCTACCGCCTATTCTTTTGCGGTGGCTTTTCCTACTTTTTCTACAAGTGTTAGCAGCGGTTGGCAATATGTGGCGGGCAATATAGAAGACAGCGCTGTTAATGCATATAACCATACCATACAAAGTTCGTTGGGTACGTACAACGGTTTGCGTAAAGGTAGTTTTGCACAATCGCTTCCGGGAGATATACTGGCATTCGGTTATTCCGCTTCTTCTTCCTCTAACGGACATGTGATGGTTATGGAAGCCCCTCCACAATTACTTAATGCGGATAGTCTGCCCAATTATTTCCCTGCACAAACACTTGCGCAGGGAACAACTTTGCTAAGCACGTATCATATATACAGCGTGCCTGTTTTTGATTGTTCCGGGCAGATGGCGCATTTTAGAGACAGCCGCACACTTACAAGTGGCATAGGGCATGGCAAATTATTGTTGCTAACCGCCCTTACAGATGATGCGCCTATGGGTTTTATATTTGATACGTCTCAGGTAACAGGTACAACATTGCATTATGATACGTTGGGAACTTCGGTTTATGCTATTTCTGTTGGACGTTTTGTTACGGCTTCTACGGCGGGCATTTCTCAATTCTTAGACAACAATTCTCAAATCTCTGTTTATCCTAATCCAGCAAAAGAAAGCCTCACCCTAACCCTCTCCAAAGGAGAGGGAACCAATGCAACTATATATATCTATGATGTTTTTGGTAAATTAATTATGCAACTTCCATACTCCCCTCCTTCGGAGGGGCAGGGTGAGGCTATTCATGTTTCTGATTTAGCCGAAGGTATTTATACCATTAGTATTATTAATAGCTTGAGTGTGCTTACTAAAAAGGTGATTATTGTTAGGTAGGCTTATCATTAAAACTATAAATTTGCTCCCATGAATGCAACTCAAAAAACAAACCGAAAATATCTAACGCAAGACTTTGATATTAAAACCTGGGATGATTTAGAGCCTTTATATACCGAGCTTTTAGAACGCAAAATTTCTTCTCCGGCAGAGCTTGAACAATGGATGCTCGATGTAAACGAACTGGAAGCAGCTGTGAGTGAAAATCTTGCATGGCGTTACATCAAGCAAAGTTGCGATACAGAGAACAAAGAGCTTAACAAAAGCTACGAGTATTTTGTAACCGAGATTAGTCCTAAGATTGCGCCCGAATCGGATAAGTTGAATAAGAAGCTGATTGACTCTCCTTTTGTGGAACAGTTAGACCAAAAGAAGTACTTTACCTACCTCCGCACCACAAAAAAGAACATTGAATTGTTTCGTGAGGAGAACGTAGAATTAGAAAGTGTTATTGCTACCAAAACATCCCAATATGCATCTATTACCGGCAAACAAACCATCCATTATGAAGGTAAAGAACTAACGCTTCAACAGGCTGCCTTATGTTTAAAGAATACCGACAGAAAAGTCCGTGAAGATGTTTATACATTAATACAAAATCGCAAAAAACAGGATGAAGATGCACTGAATAAATTGTTTGAAGAGCTGTTAGTGTTGCGCACGCAAGTATCATTAAACGCAGGCTTTAAAAACTACAGAGATTATAAATTTAAAGAGCTCGGCCGGTTCGATTATAATTTAGACGATTGCAAAAGCTTTCATGCAAGCATTAAAAAGTATTTCGTTCCGCTTAGCAAAGCCATTGATGAGCAACGCAAAAAAGAGTTGAAACTTGATTCCTATCGCCCTTGGGATACTGAGGTAGATACAGGCAATAACAAGCCCCTGCATCCTTTTGAAACAGCTGATGAGTTACTGAAGAAATCTATAGAATGTTTTACCGTTACCGATAAATACTTCGGCGAATGCCTAAGTACCATGCAGGAGATGAAGCATCTTGATTTGGCATCACGCAAAGGCAAAGCCCCCGGTGGGTATAACTACCCGTTGTATGAAAGCGGTGTGCCTTTCATCTTTATGAATGCCGTAGGTTTGCAACGCGATGTAGTTACCATGGTTCACGAAGGCGGACATGCCGTGCACGCATTTCTTACTAAAGATTATAAGATAAACGAGTTTAAATCTGTTCCATCCGAAGTTGCTGAGTTGGCTTCTATGAGCATGGAGCTTATATCTATGAAACATTGGGATGTGTTTTATAAAGATGCACACGATTTGAACCGCGCTAAAAAAGAACAGTTAGAAAAGATTATTAAAGTTCTTTGTTGGATTGCCTGCGTAGATGCTTTCCAGCAAAAGCTATATGAAAACCCCAAGCAAACAACCGAAGAGCGTTACAAACTTTGGGTTGAAACCTACACAGAATACGAAAGCGGCGTGCTTGATTATACCGGGTTAGAGGATAATGTAAAACGCATGTGGCATGCACAACTGCATATTTTTGAAGTGCCGTTTTATTATATAGAATATGGCTTTGCGCAATTAGGTGCTTTAGCCGTTTGGAAAAACTTTATGCAGAATGCCCCTCAAGCCATTGCGCAATATAAAGAGGCATTGGCTTTGGGTTATACAGTTTCTATACCCGATGTATATAAAGCAGCCGGTATTAAATTCGATTTCTCTGATGCCTATATGGCTGATGTAGCCGGTTTTGTTTGGAAGGAATTAGAGAGTTTCAAGTAATTTAGGGTTTCTTACCTCTCATTCTAAGTAATAATAAAGTTTGGCTGGGGGAGGTCAGTTTTTCAGAATGAGAGGCTCTCATCCTAAAAGGGGAGGTTAGCATCCTAACTTGGGATGCTTTCATCCTAAAGCGAGATGTTATAGTCCTACCCTGAGATGTTCTTATCCTACCCTGAGATGTTATCGTCTCAATTCGGGATGCTTTCATCCCAACCCGAGATGTTATCGTCCTAACTGGAGATGCTCTCATCTCATTCTGATAAACCCACATCCCATTCTAAGATGTTATCATCCCATCAGGTAAAAGAAGTTTTTTTGACCGTTTTTTTGTTAAAACCGACCGCTTATCGAAAAAACCCTACCGTTTAAAAAGTTGTCCTGATTTATTACCTCTGGCAAGCTATATTTGCTAAAAACATACAAGCTTTATGATTTATCACTTTTAACTGTATTTTTGTGCCTCTTAAAAATATAGAAATGAACAAGGTTATATATACAATTATTGGTACAGCAGGTTTTTTTCAACTTATCACTGCACAAACCCTGCAAGATGCTATTACCAAAACCGAGAACGAGCGCTTTGATGCAGCAGCAGCAGATTTCAGACAACTTATAATAAAAGAATCTTCCAAAGGAGATAACTACTTCTATTTTGGAGAGAATTATTTAAAAAATAGCAATCCGGATTCTGCTCTTGTTATGTATAAAAAAGGTGCAGATGTGCAACCCACTAACGGGTTAAACTATGTAGGGGTTGGTAAAGTATTGCTTTTGCAAGGTAAAGAAGCGGATGCTAATACAAATCTGTTTAAAGCAAAAACATTGGGCGCAAAAAACGCCAACACCCTTATAGAATTGGCAGAGGCTTATATTACTGCCCCCGAAAGATTAAGAAAGCCCGATGAGGCAATTGCCCTATTGGATAATGCCCTGAAATTAGAATCTAAAAATGCAGAAGCATATATATTAAAAGGAGACGCATTAGACATACTTCATCCAACAGAAAGCGCAATGGCAATAAAAGAATACGAAGAGGCACAAAAGTTGAACCCAAAGTCTCCTAAAGCTGTTTTACGTCAGGGAAAAATATGGAATCGCGCCCGCAACTTTACTTTAGCTATTGAAAAATATAAAGAGGCTATAAAAATAGACCCGACTTTTGCCCCTGCTTATATAGAAATGGCAGAATTGTATCACAGAGCGAATCAGGATAATAACGCCCTTGATGCTATTAAAAAATATTTAGAATTAAACGGTAATAATCCTTATGCCCATAGCAGGTATGCAAGTTTTCTTTTTGAAAGTAAACAATACCCTGATTGCATTAAGGAGATTGAAGAGATTCAGAAAAAAGACACCAGTGATGCCTATTTATTCCGTTTACTTGGCTATGCTTATGATGAAATTGGTAATAAAACAGATACCGCTGCCTATACTAGGGGAGTAAAAGCTATTAACAGATTTTTTCAAAAAACTCAAAACAAAGATTTTAAATATATTGCCGATGACTATAAGCACAAAGGCTCTCTATTATCTAAAGCAGGGAAGGATTCTTTAGGGGCGTTCGAATTGCAAAAAGCCATTGATTTAGACCCTACCAAGAACTGTGATTTATATAATGATATTGGAAAGATTTGGTATAAAGGAAAGAAATATGAAAAATCCATTGCTGCTTACGAAAAAAAACCAAGTTGTGGTAAAACCCTTATAGCTACAGATTATTATGATTTAGGGCGAGCTTATTATTTTCTTGCTGCAAGCAAACAAAAAGAAAAAAAGGATGCCGAATCTGTAGATTTATTTGTAAAAGCTGATACCTGTTTTTCTAAAATTACGCAGGATAAAAAAGATTGGCCCGTGGGCTATTTTTGGAAAGCAAAGGCGGAATTACAATTAGACCTTAAAAATGATAAATGGCTTCCAAAACCAGATTATGAAAAAGCTTTGGAACTTGTAAAACCAGAAGAACGCGTTGCCAATAAAAGTAATGTAATTGAAGCTTGCAGTTATTTAGGTTATTATTATGTAAAAATGATGAAAGACAATGATAAAGCAAGGTCTTACTGGACTATAGTACAGGAATTAGACCCCAATAATGAAAAGGCAAAAGCTTTCTTTAAAAGTTTAAATGGAAAGTAAAAAATTAACAGTTTTTAAATAATATCAAAAAATAAGTATCTTTCGGCAATAAATAAAATCATGAAAAAATTAATTACACTTTTAGCTTTAACGTTTTATTTCAATGTAAATGCGCAAATTATCAGAACTATAGCAGGTGATAGTATAGGAGGTTATGTGGGAGACGGCGGGCTTTCCTATAATGCGGAATTAAACAACCCTTATGGTGTAGTTACCGACCAATACAGAAATTTATACATTGCTGATATGAATAATAGCCGCGTTCGTATGGTAACAACCAGCACGGGTATAATAACCACCATAGCAGGTAGCGGAACTTTTGGGTATACTGGAGATGGCTTTCCTGCCACAGCCGCTCAACTAAGCACCCCTTATGGAGTTGCTCTTGATGCTTCGGGAAATGTCTATATAGCGGACTATGATAATTTTGTTGTTAGACAAGTGGTTGCAAGTACAGGTTTAATAAATACTATAGCTGGAAATAATAATTTAGGAGGGGGTTATACCGGAGATAATGGTCCTGCCACAGCAGCAACATTAGGTGGGGCTATGGGTGTTGCAGTAGATGCGTCGGGGAATTTATATATAGCAGATTATAACAACAACTGTATCCGTATAGTAAACCCTGCCGGCACTATAAATACGTTTGCGGGTAATGGTACTGCTGGTTATGGTGGAGATGGGGGCGCAGCAAACAGTGCCCAATTAAATAAACCCACCGGAGTATCAGTAGATGCTTTAGGAAATGTTTATATAGCGGATTATGGAAATAACGTTATACGTATGGTAAATCCCTCGGGCACTATTAGCACGGTTGCTGGTAATAATGCTGCGGGTGCAGGTTATGCTGGAAATGGCGGGCCAGCAACTTCTGCACAATTATTTAACCCCTGGAATATAACAACAGGTTCGGGTAATCTTTATATAGCGGATTATGGAAACAATGTTATACGTAAAGTAAATAGCTTGGGTATTATAAGCACCATAGTGGGTAACGGAACACAGGGTTATATGGGAGATTGCGCCAATCCAACGGCTGCAGAATTAAATAACCCTGCTGGCATAGCTTTAGATTCTTACGGAAATCTTTATATAGCCGATAATGGTAATAATGGTATACGTAAAGTATTGTTCACTGCCTCGCAAACCCATGTAACTGCTCATGCAACTAAAACAACTATTTGTTCTGGTGAACCGATTACTTTTACCGGTGGTGGTGCCAGCACTTATACTTGGACTAATGGAATTGTTAATACCACACCATATCTTATACCTACTATTACAGCATCGGTATCAGCAATATATACTGTAACAGGTACTGATACTAATCAATGTATGAATGCAGCTACTATAGCAATAACTGAATACCCTCTCCCAACTGTAAGTGCTAATGGTGATACTATTTGTGCCGGACAGTATGCTACATTGTCAGGGGTAATGATTACGGTTTATTCTGGCACTATTGTGCCTACTTACGCTTGGACCAACGGAGTTGTGAATGGTGTTCCTTTTATGCCAAGTGTAAGCTCAAACTATGTTGTAACAGGTACCGATGGAAACGGTTGTAGTAATACAGGAACCGCAACTATAATTGTATTACAAACAACAAACCCATTACCTGTTATAAGTATATCAAGTAGTGCTCCTATTAGTACTTGCGGTGGTTCTTCCACTTTAACAGCTAGCGGTGCAAGCACTTATATATGGAATACAGGTCAAAGCGGATCAAATGTAGTAGTTACACCTACTGTTTCCACAACTTATTCTGTTACTGGTACTGCATTCGGTTGCAAAGCTACCGCTACAATTACTCAAGTTGTTAATGCTGTAAATATAATGAGCAGTGTAGATTCTTTATGCTTAGGTAGTTCAGCTACATTAACAGCAAATACTGCTATTACGTTAGCATCAAATCAATATGTTACTTATAACTGGGGTATAAGCACAAGTTCTTTGCATTCAGCCGGAGTCGTTATAACGCCCTCACCCACTGTTACGACAAATGATACTGTAACAGGTACAATATATACTATTACCACACCTACTACTGGCATAAATGATACTTCACGTTGTCTGTCAAGGTATATATATACCCAAATCGTCAGGGTTTTAAGCACGTCAAGTAGCACGGATTCTTTATGTAATGGAAGTTCGACTACTCTTATGGCTAATGGGGCATCTGCAAGTTCTTATACTTGGAATCCGGGAAATCAAAATGGGGCAAGCATAGTTGTTTCACCTACGGTTACTACGACCTATACAGTTACCGGCACTGCCCAAACATGCGTAGTTACTAATACTATCACACAAATTGTAAAACCTCCTTTGGATATAACCGTAACAAGTAATATGGATTCCGTGTGTGTGGGTGGCGGTGTTACTCTTACTGCAAGTGGAGCAAACAGTTACATTTGGAATAGTAACCCTCCTCAAGCAGGAACATCTATTGTTGTAACCCCAATGCTTACAACAACATACGTAGTAAACGGAACTTCTTATGGGTGCTCAGCTATTGCTAATTTTGTTCAAAAAGTTGACTCTACTTGCTTTACTGGTATAAAGCAGTTGGCTAATCAAGCTAATCAGCAAATACTGATTTATCCTAATCCTGCTGCTAATGGGTTGTTTACCGTTTCAACAAATGAGAATTCGGAAAGCGCAAGCATTGTTGTTTTAAACTCTTTAGGGCAAAAAGTTTTTGAAACAAAAAGTACTGGACAAAACACACAAATTTCTTTACCTAATTGCTTGTCCGGAATATACTATGTGCAAATAAGCAATGGTAGTACTACCGGCACAAGCGTTAAGAAGCTTATTGTTGAGTAAACAATAGTCCTTACCCCGCCCAACTTTCTCTGTCTAAGCTTCGGTACTGTATGGCTTCTGCTATGTGATTAGGCAAGATGTTTTCCTCAGAATCTAAATCAGCAATGGTACGAGCTACTTTTAAAATACGGTCGTAAGCACGTGCAGATAAACCCAAGCGTTCCATGGCATTTTTTAATAGCGTTTTACAAGCCTCATCTAATTCACAAAAAGTTTGCAACATTTTGGTAGTCATTTGCGAGTTAGCGTAAACCCCTTTATACTTTTCAAAACGTTTTTTCTGTATATCTCTTGCAGCAATAACTCGTTTTCGTATGTCTGCACTTTTTTCTGCGTTTCTTTGCTTGCTAAGCTCACCAAAAGGAACGGGTGTTACTTCAATATGAATATCAATTCTATCTAATAATGGTCCGGAAACCCTGTTGAGGTATTTTTGAACTACACCTGGAGCGCACACGCAATCCTTTTCCGGATGGTTGTAAAACCCACAAGGGCAAGGATTCATAGAAGCAACCAGCATGAAACTTGCAGGATATTCTACCGAGAACTTTGCACGGGATATAGTAACACTTCTATCCTCCATGGGTTGACGCATTACCTCTAGTACAGTGCGCTTGAATTCGGGTAATTCATCTAAAAACAAAACACCATTATGTGCCAGCGAAATTTCTCCGGGCTGAGGATTAACACCACCTCCAACCAATGCCACATCAGATATTGTGTGATGAGGATTTCTAAAAGGTCTTTGCACAACTAACCCTCCGCCTTTGCTAAGCCTACCCGTTACGCTATGTATTTTGGTTGTTTCAAGTGCTTCATTCAAAGTAAGCGGCGGTAAAATAGAAGGCAATCTTTTAGATAGCATTGTTTTTCCTGCACCTGGCGGACCGATCAACAATATATTATGTCCCCCAGAAGCGGCAATTTCAAAAGCCCGTTTAATATTTTCCTGTCCGCGTACATCCGAGAAATCAGGAATATCAAAAGATTCATTCGGAGCAGAAAACTTTTCAAGATTAAAATGAAGTTTTTCTAAAACAGCACTATCTCCGTTAAAAAAACTTATAACATCTTTAATATGATTAGCGGCATATACTTCCAGTCCTTCTACCACAGATGCCTCAGGAGCATTTTCAGCAGGAACAATAATTCCGTTAAACCCCTCTTCTTTAGCTTTTATGGCAATGGGCAATACGCCTTTTATAGGACGAATAAATCCATCTAAAGACAATTCCCCCATAATTACATAGTGTTCAAGTAAGTCGGTTTTTATTTGTTCGGAAGCGGCAAGTATGCCAATTGCCAGTGTTAAATCATAAGAAGAGCCTTCTTTTTTAATATCAGCAGGGGCCATATTAACGGTAATTTGCTTCCCCGGAATTTTATAGCCATTATTTTTTAATGCGGCATCAATGCGTTGATGACTCTCTTTTACAGCATTATCAGGTAATCCAACCAAATAAAAATTCACACCTGGAACAATGTTTACTTCTACAGTAACTTTTGTGGCTAATATTCCATAAACAGCACAACCATAAACTTTAACCAGCATACGTTCAGTATTAAGAAATATTTTTTACTTTTAACGGATATAAATTTAGCAAAAAGAATGGGGCTGGGTTTATATTTTAAATTAAACAGAATATGATGCAAAAATTATTTATTCTTTTAGCCTTTATTGTTTCAATAAACTTAAAAGCGCAAGAAACAGCAAAGGCAGACTTAAATTGTTATAACAAATGGGCGCAAAAATTTGATGAGCGTGGCGCAGAAGATGTTGCCGATGGTACTTACACAGATGTAATCGTTACTTTTCGTTCAGGAGCCAACGCCGACTGCTTTCAGGGTAAAGCCATCGTAAAAGACCATAAAATAGAAATTTTTTATATCATGTTAGACGATGGTACATACGAACAAGTGCAACGTGTTTGGAAAGGCGATATAAAGGAGATTACTATTGGTAATGGCATCAGTAAAACGCTTATTACAAAAGACAACCAGCTTATAAATATTATCTGGCCAAAGAAAATAAAGCCAAAGAAAGCTGGATTTAAGAAAGCACCTGAGCCAACCGACGACTAATCCATGCCCGAACAAAACAAGCGGGTTTTCTGTAAAGATTTAGGGCGAGTTGATTATAAAACCTGTTGGGATTATCAGGAAGAATTACAGCAAAGTATTGTTGCGCAAAAAACGAGCAATCGCAATTTACCGGAAGCAGAGCGCCAACCAACTAGTAACTACCTTTTATTTGTAGAACATCCCCATGTTTATACCCTTGGTAAAAGCGGTGATGAAAATAACTTACTCATATCTGAAGCATTTTTAAAAAGTATAAATGCTACCTATTATAAAATAAACCGAGGGGGAGATATTACCTATCATGGTCCAGGGCAAATAGTGATATACCCTATTCTTGATTTAGAAAACTTCTTTACCGATATACATAAATACCTGCGTCTGCTGGAAGAAACAGTCATTAAAACCTTAGCGGAATATAATATAACGTCAGGCAGAAGCAGCGGAGAAACCGGTGTGTGGCTTGATGCCGAAACACCTAAAGCCCGTAAGATATGCGCCATTGGTGTGCATTGCAGCCGTTGGGTTACCAAGCATGGTTTGGCTTTTAATATCAATAATGATATGAGCTACTTCCAGCATATTGTGCCTTGTGGAATTACTGATAAAGCGGTTACTTCTCTCGAAAAAGAATTAGGTAGAACTGTTGACATGGAAGAAGTAAAACAAAAACTTAAAAAGCACTTTGCTGAAATCTTTGAATGCGAGTTAGAAAACTTTTAATTCTCTTTTGCTAAGTAAGAAGCAAGAGCCAATTTAATTTCCCCATAACTATAATCGGCACCTAAAGATTGTTTGATGGGGTTTATCAAAAAGGTATCTAAACTCTTAGCAACAGAAACAATTTCTTCAATTCTTTTTTCGGAAACAATACTGGTAACATCTATTTCTCCTTTGGCGGCATAGTATGCCAAGTGCCCTTCTATGGTACTGTTTGCCATCTTGCGGACACTTGCAATTTCAGGAATGGTTTTGCCCTGTGTAAATAAAACAAAGGATTCCTTTTTAGTATCTGTCTTTTCTTTTTTTGTTGCGCTGCTTTTTTCTTTTGTTTTCTTGACAGGTTTTTTCTCGGTAATTTTTTCTACTTCATGATAAACATCTTCTTTAGCTTCTTTTTCAGGCTTTGTAAGTGCGCGATTAATTTGTTCTGCTCTTGCTTTGTCATTTATAATACTATTTAAATCTTCTTTGGTAAATTCTTTATTGTACAAAAAAGCATTAACTAATAGCTCTGCTTTGCTGATGAGCTTTGTTTGCTCATAAAACTGCGTTTCCAATTCAAGCAATTCATTAAAATAAGTTTTAATCTTCTTTTCTGATTTTATTTTTTCAATCTGTTGAAAGATGTTTTTAGAACAATCTTTCAAAACAGGTAAAAAATACTCCTTAGCTGAAAACACCCGTCCTTTAAGAGTTTCTAAGTAGTTAGGTTCTTTCGTATCAATAATGTTTGATAGCTGGTACAGAAACTTATCGGCATGTGGTTTCACAGCATCCAATTCATTTTTTAATGCAGCCGCCCAGGGATATTGTTTTTGTTTGGCAGATTTCTTTTCATCTTTACTATAACTTTCAACATGCTCTTTTAGGTTATAAGCAAGCACACCGAAATCGAAACACTGTAATAAATAATTCTTTAAAAAGACCAACCCTTCTTTTTTAATTAAATCATTCAGGTTCTCCTGCTCTGTTTTTGTTTTAGAGAACCCGGTAACAATACTGTTTTCTTTAATGCCATTATATTTTATTTCAGACGTAAGCACCAAGCCATTTAAAGAACGCAAACGAGATAGAGCTACATAGGCTTGTCCGGGTGCAAAAGCAGCGCCAATATCAATAATAGCTTTATCAAATGTTAAACCCTGACTTTTATGAACGGTTATTGCCCAGGCAAGTTTTACAGGATATTGCGTAAAGGTACCCACCGTTTGTTCTTCAATTTCATTGGTGGTTGCATTCAGTTTATACTTTATGTTTTCCCAGGTATATTTTTCGAGAAACAGTTTTGTATTATCCTCAAATTGCACCTCAATATCATCGGTATCTATAAAAGATATAACGCCAATCTTTCCATTAAAAAAACGTTGCGCGCCTGTAGCATCATTCTTTACAAACATAACCTGCGCACCCTTTTTTAACTCTAATGTTTTCTCTATCGGATAAGCATATTCACTGAAATCATCTTCTATCTCAGCCTCAAAGAAGAATGATTTGCTTTTTAGTTCCTGCAAAAAAGTTTTGTTTAACTCAAGTGCCTTGTAGTTGTGTGTAGTTAGCGTAATATAATTTTCATCTGCTTTGGGTTTAAAATTAGGCTGATAGTATTTGTTTAATAATTCAATATCATCTTCGGTGATTTGATTGTTGCGTAAATTGTTTAGTAAAGAAATAAAGGTATCATCTGCCTGACGATAAATTTTATCCAACTCAATGTAAACAGGCTTTTCTTTTTGAAGAACCTGTGCATCGAAAAAGTAAATGCTTTTATAGAATGTTTTCAAAAACTCCCACTCTTCGTTTTTTATAACGGGCGGCAGTTGCAACAAATCGCCTATAAACAACACCTGCACACCCCCAAAAGGGCTTTGTTTACGCCGCACATAGCGCAACACCATATCAATAGCATCTAGCAAATCGGCACGCAACATACTTACCTCATCAATAATTAAAAGCTCTAGCTCGCGCAATAGTTTGCGTTTGCTTTCGTGCATCTGCAAATTCTTAATAACAGAACCCGGGTCGTTTATTTTTAAGCTTACATGTTGTGCCGTATTTATTTGATTGGTGGGAACATAAGCCCCGAAAGGCAATTGAAACAAAGAGTGAATGGTTACACCACCCGCATTGATAGCGGCAATGCCGGTAGGCGCTACGATGATGGCTTTTTTATGCGTATGCCCAACAATGTGTTTTAAGAAAGTAGTTTTGCCCGTGCCTGCCTTGCCCGTAAGAAAAATATGCTTGTGTGTATGGTTAATAAACTTGGAAGCCAGCAGCGCGGGATTATTCTCTTCGGTATCAGCAATCATTCATCAAAAATAGAGACAAGCGCGTATAAAAATAAAATTGTTACGAGTTTGTTTAAACAAATTGATTATGCAGGGATTGTAAATCTGTCTGAGAGAGAATATTAGCGCATATTACTTTACGCAAGCACTCTTAATTGTTTTAAGATTATTATATGCGCGATTAGATTTTTTGAGTGAAATTTGATAATTTTTATATCGAGCTGTCATACAAACATCGTGTAACCAACGGTAAACCGGCCCTACTGTCGGCATTTGCGATTGCACTAAATCAATAGTTGTTTTGTGTTTTGATTTTCTGTAGCGAATTATTGATGTGTAATAATTTTCAAAGTCATTGTAAGTTGTTGTTCCTATAGTAAGCGGGAACATTTCATTTTGAACATAATGTAATGCACTATAAAAAGCTGTTGTTACAACCCAATCATTATATGAACCATTTGATTTAAGCAATAAGCAAACACTCTCATTATGTGCAGCATGTTGTTTTCTCATAAAATGCTTAGCTAATTTGCTTGTGTTTTAATGCAAAGCCGTCATTAAATACAAGTCTTTCATCGCTTTCTTTGTTCCAGTCAGAAAAAATGAATTGCACAGAGATATTGTTTTCGTTTTGTTCTTTAGTTTCTATCTCTACAGCCTTTTTATAAATTTCAATAAAGTTCTTATGCAAAAAATCTTTTTCTCTAACAAAAGTCAAAATTTCAAAAGATGTTGGGTTCTTAATTTTAAGAAAATTATGCTGTAATCGGAAACCATATTCTTTCAGTAACTTGTCAAATTCAATAGTGATGTCTGAAATACGCTTAACTGTTTTCCTTAATTTGTCAAATTTTTCTTCTTGTGTTGCTTTAATAGCTTGTTTTTTGCCGACTAAATAAGCATTAATTAAGTCGTCAGAACTAAATGATTTATTAGTCGTTGCAATTTCCCAATTTTTGTCGAATTTATGAGTAGTTGTCGAATCTAATGTTTTCATAATATACGCTATCCTACAAAGGTAAAAATATTTTTGAATCAAAAATTATTACATCGAGATTAACATATCGCACTACTGCCCGCTAACAGTATTATTATTCGTTGTTGTGCCACCCGTTGTACCTCCGCCTGTATTAGTACCTGCAACTAAGCTAATATTAATA
>CAJCJB010000299.1 GCA_903970545.1 Candidatus Saccharimonadota bacterium
TTATGCAAAGTTTTTAGATGAAAATATTTTGTAAATTTACCATCATGAATAAGTTTATATTTTACTTCTTGTTTCTTGCTTCTTCACTCTTTGTTTTTACTGCTTGTGATTATGTTGCTAATCCTCTACTACCTCAAGCTAAAACCACTACTGGTACTGGTACAGTTGTTAGTGATACCAATCAAAAAGTTTTGATTGAAGACTTTACTGGAATGGCTTGTATAAATTGCCCTACCATGGCAACCCGGGCAGAAGAACTGATAGCCCAATATGGCAGCAGAGTTTTTTTCATGGAGGTTAATTACGGAGGCTTTGCCAACCCTACGCAAAATGCGGCGCCCTATAACGTTTGGGATGCTGAAACTACGGTAGGTGATGCATACGGAAATTTATTTGTAACAGCAAGTGGCTCTTATCCTAATGCTTTGGTTAATCGTCGGCATTTCCCACAAACATTGCAAAACATAGGTGATTCACTTACATTAGGCGATAGCGTAACAAACTTTTTAAGCCAAAACTCTGGAAAGCCTGGTATTTATATTTCGCTGGCAACTTCATTTAATGTAGGTACTAGTGCCCTTACAGTAACAGCTACGGCTACTTTTTTAAAAGCCTATACCGGTAATTATAATTTAACTGTTGTACTGATGCAGGATAGCATTGTAGCACCTCAAAACGACAGACCGGCACCAATAACTAATTTCTATCATCGTTTTGCCTTAAGAGATAACATTACAACCTCTCCCTGGGGAGATGCCATTATTATAGGAAGTGCAGCCGCAAATCAGTCAGTTACTAAAACATACGCATATACAATTCCTGTAAGCTATCAAAGCCCTGATAATCCTACTAAGCCACCCATACCAAGCAAATATCAGCAATCGTATGTAGTGGCTTATGTATATGATGCGCTTTCTACAAGCCCAACCTGGTATCAAATAATGCAGGTGCAGCAAAAGAAGATTTATCCGTAAAACCTTCATCAAAAATTACCTGCTGTAATTTTTTATCAACACAATTTTCCATTTATTTTTTTAAAAAAACCTGTAAACTGGGCTTTTGTTTATTCAGGTTGTTCATTTCATGTTGTAAAAACAAAGTAACTCTTACATCTGTAAGACTAATAACGTAATACGTATGGTAAACTCATCAGGAGTAATAAGTACGGTTGTGGGTTTCTATCCGGGGACAGCAGGTTGGAGTGGAGATGGCGGACAAGCTACGGCTGCTGAATTAGATAACCCAACGGGCGTAGCGCTTGATGCATCGGGTAATTTATACATTGCTGATATGTTAAATAACCGCATACGCAAAGTAACTACGGCAGGCATTATAAGCACCATATCAGGAACTACAACAGCGGGATATTCGGGAGATGGCGGGCAGGCTACGGCTGCAAAATTAGATGCACCTAATGATGTGAAGGTAGATGCATCAGGCAATATATATATTGCTGATGCAGGTAATAACCGCATACGCAAAATAGCTACAACAGGAATTATTAGCACCATTACCGGAGGAGGCTCAAGTTTGGGTGATGGAGGATATGCTACAGCGGCAGAATTATCTGACCCAACGGGAATAGCCCTTGATGCATCGGCTAATGTGTATATTGCCGATTATGGTCATGCCCGTATACGGAAAGTAAGCACCAAATGCGCTGCCAATGCAGGACCTAACGGAACTGACCAGGAAAATGATTGTGGGGGTTGGGCAGGTGTAAGCGTTGGTACCCCTTCTGTTACCAATATGGCCTATGCGTGGACTCCCACTACTACCGCAGGTGCTTTAAGCTGTACTAACTGCGCACAACCTGTTTCCAGTTGCACAGCTACTACAATATATACAATAAGTGTAAGTTATTCGGCTTGCACTACGGCTACTTCTACCGTTCAGGTAACTGCCGTAGGTTGTGGCAGCGGTTGTGGCAGTGGTTGCAGAACAATGGCTATGGCACAGTTAAACCAAACAGCAGCAACTTTTGCGGTATATCCAAATCCGTCTAATGCAGAGATAACTATATCTTTATATGATAAAACAGATTATATACGCATTATAGATATGCAGGGCAGAACCGTTTATGAAACACAAAACACAGATGCAGGAGAGTTTAAGTTGGATATATCTCAATACAATAAGGGTATTTATTTTGTGATGGCTAAAATTGGCAATATCATTGAGAAGCAGAAACTGATAGTAGAATAGAGGGATAGTCATATTGAGCCTGTCGAAATATGTGCGCTGACTTTCTTCCTAAACACTTCGACAAGCTCAGTGTAACATCTGCTATAAATTAACAAAATATAAAACCATTCCCCACAAGAGGAATGGTTTTAATTAGTACCTTTAAATATTAAAATAAAACAAATGAAAGCAAGCGATAGATTATACAGGTTAAGAAAAATAATTCTTATCTCTTATATCTCAATTGTAAATGGTAAAGTGATAGATACCAAAAAGATGATTAAAACTAATTAAACAAGCGTCAACTACTAAATAGCAAAAGCCGTTCTAAACAGAGCGGCTTTTTTCATTTCCTACTGCCATAAAATCATTACTTTTGCTTGTTTTTAAAGCTAATTGATGATGGATAAATTCTCGTATGTAGGCACCAGTGATGTAAACGCAATAGAGGCATTATTTCAGCAATATGTAAAAGACCCCAACGCGGTAGATGCCTCTTGGAGAGATTTTTTTAAGGGTTTTGAGTTTGCACAAACCTCTTATAGTGGCGATAAAGGTGCTGTTATACCCGAAAACGTTAGTAAAGAGTTTAAGGTAATAAACCTTATAAACGGTTACCGCCAACGCGGGCATTTGTTTACCAAAACAAACCCCGTTAGAGACCGCAGAAATTATACCCCCACATTAGATATTGAAAACTTTGGGCTCGCTAAAACAGATTTAGAAACCGTGTTTCATTCGGGTAATGAAATTGGTATAGGTTCGGCCAAACTTTCAGCTATTATTGCTCACTTAGAGCAAACCTATTGTCAGAGTATTGGTGTGGAGTATTTGTTTATGCGCGAACCTAAGGTAGTAAAATGGTTGCAGGATAGAATGGAGAAAAGCAAGAACACGCCCTCTTTCAGTAACGTCGAAAAGAAAAGTATTTTAAGCAAGCTTACGCAGGCTGTTGTTTTCGAAAATTATCTGGCTACCAAATTTGTGGGGCAAAAGCGTTTCTCTTTAGAAGGAGGCGAAGCCTTGATACCTGCCATGAATATCTTAATGGAGCATGGTGCCGATTTAGGTATTGAAGATTATGTAATTGGTATGCCGCATCGTGGACGACTGAATGTGCTTACCAACATTATGAACAAAACCTACAAAGATGTTTTCACCGAGTTTGAAGGAAGACCCAGTGAAGACAGTTTGTTTGATGGAGACGTGAAATACCACATGGGCTATTCATCAGACCAGACAAGTGATTCGGGAAAAAAAATACACGTTAGTTTAACGCCTAACCCTTCTCACTTAGAAACCGTTAATCCGGTTGTGGAAGGTATTGCCCGTGCAAAAATTGATAACTTATATCAAGGAGATAATAACAAAGTTTGTCCTATTTTAATGCATGGCGATGCTGCCATAGCAGGGCAGGGTATTGTGTATGAGGTTATACAAATGAGCCAGCTGGAAGGTTATAAAACAGGCGGCACGGTTCATTTTGTGGTAAACAACCAAATTGGGTTTACTACCAATTATATAGATGGGCGTTCTTCTACCTATTGTACCGATGTGGCTAAGGTTACTTTATCACCTGTGTTTCACGTAAACGGAGATGATATAGAAGCGGTTTGTTTAGTGGCAAAACTGGCAATGGATTTCCGTCAGACTTTCCACCGCGATGTTTTTGTAGATATTTTATGTTACCGTAAATATGGCCATAACGAAGGTGATGAACCTCGCTTTACTCAGCCATTACTATATAAAATTATTGCTTCGCACCCTAACCCAAAAGATATATATGTAAAGAAATTAACGGATGAAAACTCTCCGTTGGTTGCTGAAGCAAAAGCTATTGAAAGTGCATTTAAAGCAGAGCTTGATACAAATTTAGATGAAGCCAAAAAAACAGAGAAAGCTAAAGTAACTTCTTTCTTAGAAGGAAACTGGCAGGGAATAAAAATGTCTACTGATAAGGACTTTGATCAATCTCCTGATACAGCCATTAACGAAAAATTATTTTTAGATTTAGCTAAACGCACTACCGAATTACCAAAAGATAAAAAGTTTTTTAATAAGATTCAGAAAGTATTTGATGATAGGAAATCCATGATTGCCGGCGATAATTACGATTGGGCAATGGGCGAGTTGTTGGCTTATGCATCTTTAATGAGCGAAGGAAACCATGTGCGCTTTAGCGGACAGGATGTAGAGCGCGGAACTTTCTCACATCGTCATGCCGTTGTTAAGGTTGAAGACAGCGAAGAAGAATATGTGCCTTTAAATAACCTTGGTACTAAAGGCGAATTACGTATATACAATTCCTTATTAAGTGAGTATGGCGTGCTTGGTTTTGAGTATGGTTATGCTTTTGCATCGCCCAATATCTTAACCATTTGGGAAGCTCAGTTTGGTGATTTCTTTAATGGTGCGCAAATCATCATCGACCAATATCTTGTTGCTGCCGAGTATAAATGGCGTCGTATGAATGGGTTGGTGCTTTTGTTACCTCATGGTTATGAAGGACAGGGACCTGAACACTCATCCGCACGCATGGAGCGTTTCTTGCAGTTATGTGCAGAAAACAACTTGCAGATAATTAATGCTACAACACCTGCACAACAGTTTCATGCCTTGCGTCGTCAATTGAAGAGAGATTTCCGCAAGCCTTTGATTTGCTTCACTCCTAAAAAGTTATTGCGTTACCCAAGTTGTGTAAGTAAGCTGAAAGACTTTACTGAAGGTCGTTTCCAGGAAGTAATTGATGATAGTGCAGCTGATGCAAAGAATGTAAAGCGTGTTGCTTTCTGCACAGGTAAAGTGTATTATGATTTGATTGAGCGCAGAGAAAAAGAAGGTGCTAACGATATTGCTTTTGTACGTATTGAACAGTTGTATCCTTTCCCACATAAACAAATTGATGCCATCCTGAAAAAATATAACAAAGCAAAAGATTATTTGTGGATACAGGAAGAATCTGAAAACGCAGGTGCATGGAGACATATAGAACACACTATGAAAGGTGTGAACTTAACTTATATTGGCAGAGATGAAATGGCTGCTCCTGCAACAGGTTTCTCTAAACGACATGCAGCCGAGTTGGAAGACATATTGAGTAAAGTATTTGTAAAAGTATTAGCAACAAAATAAACTAACATGGCAATAGTAGAATTAAAAGTACCCAGCCCCGGAGAATCTATTACAGAAGTAACTATTGCACGCTGGTTAAAAAAGACCGGCGATGTGGTGGAAAAAGATGAACCGCTTGCTGAAATAGATTCTGATAAAGCAACCCTTACACTTAATGCCGAAGACAGCGGTAAGATTGAAATACTTGCCGCAGACGGAGATACTGTGAAGGTAGGACAAGTTGTGGTGAAGATTGATAACTCATTCAAACCCGAAGCTAAAACTGCTCCTAAAAAGGAAGAAGCTAAAGTTGAGGTTAAGAAAGAAGAGAAAAAAGAAGTTGTTGCTTCCTCTGTAGCTGAGAAGTCTGCAACGTATGCAAGCGGCACACCAAGTGTTGCTGCGGCAAAAATAATGAGTGAGAATGGAGTTAAATCTTCTCAGGTAAATGGTTCAGGTAAAGACGGCCGCATTACCAAGCAAGACGTGTTGGCTGCTCTATCAAACGGATTGCCTAATGTGCAGGAGGTTTTATCAAACTCATGGAAAGGCGGCAGAGATAAAGACCGTCAGAAAATGAGCGCCCTCCGTAAAACAGTTGCCAAGCGTTTGGTTGCCGTTAAAAATGAAACGGCCATGCTTACCACCTTTAACGAGGTTGACATGAGTGGCATTAATGCCATACGTGCTAAGTATAAAGATAAGTTTAAAGAAGTATATGGTACCAACGTGGGCTTTATGAGTTTCTTTACCAAAGCGGTGTGCGAGGCATTATATCATTTCCCGGCGGTTAATGGAATGATTGACGGAGAAGAATTAGTCTATAATAAATATTGCGATATAGGTATTGCTGTTAGTGCGCCTAAAGGTTTAATGGTGCCTGTGTTGCGTAATGCAGAGCTAATGAGTCTTGCACAAATAGAAGCGGAAATAAAAAACTTAGCCATTAAGGCAAGAGATGGAAAACTTACCATTCCCGAAATGGAAGGCGGAACATTTACCATTACTAACGGTGGTGTGTTTGGCTCTATGATGAGTACTCCCATTATTAATCCTCCTCAAAGCGCCATTTTAGGTATGCATAATGTAGTTGACAGACCTATGGCTGTGAACGGTAAAGTAGAGATACGTCCCATGATGTATGTTGCTTTAAGTTATGATCATCGTATTATTGATGGACGTGAGAGCGTGGGCTTTTTAG
>CAJCJB010000300.1 GCA_903970545.1 Candidatus Saccharimonadota bacterium
CCAGCATTCTATTATGCTTCAGCCATTTTACGGCAGTTTATTTTTTGTACTAATGAATAGTAATACGGCTATTAATTTTTACTATCATAACAAACAAAGCCCCGACATTCCTCCTCCTATTCAAATTTCAGCCAGTGGCAGTAGTGCTACCCGTTTTAGTTACTTTAAGCATGATTATAGCATTGGATCTACTGATTTGCAAAATCAAATAAGCCCAAACTATGCTGATACAAACCCTCCGACCAACCCTTCTCAAAAAACAAAAAACGTTTTTCTTCAAGGTGGTGGTGGTGTAGGTATTGTTTTAAAATTTCCGAGTTTATTGCAATGGGTAAATAAAAATATTGTTATTAATAAAGCTGAACTTGTTCTGAAACCAGATCAGTCTAACGGAGATTTTTTTGATCTTACTAAATATTTTTTACCAGGCAGATTATATTTAGAAGGTGATACTTTAGGAGGACCAAAAGGATTGGTTGAAAATGAATATACATTTGGTGGTTATTATGATATAGCTAATAATCAATATTTATTTGAAATACCCCACACTGTAGATTTGATAATAAATCAAAGAACATTAAGCACAAAGTTTTACGTAACTGTTTATAATGGTGGTTTATATGCCGAGAGAGTAGTATTGGGTGGTACTGCACAATCACAACCAACGGGCTATCCTATCAAACTCCGGCTTTGGTATACAAGCCTTACCGCAGGCAGGGAAAAGAAGAGTCCTGTCATTTTAAAACCACACCTTTAAATCTTATTTTAGTAGGCGACTTAGTGTCGTTACTAATAACCTCAACTGTTCTATCCTGCCTGTCATAGGTTGGTGCTGTATCAAACATAACTTCTATAGTTCCTGATTTACCTAACTGTATAGGTTCTTTTGGAAAGTTAACTTTAGTGCAACTGCATTCCGCTATAGCATCTGTTATAATTAACGGCTGATTACCTGCATTAGTAAAAGTATATAAGAGTTTTACCTGTTCTCCTTTTTTTACAAAGCCAAAATTTTGTTTGGCATCGGCAAACTTTAACTGCGGTTGCGAAAATAAATTGAACGATAAACAGATTAGTAAAGAAAAAAAAGTGCTTTTACTCATACCCGTAAATAAAAAATCGGACCGAAGCCCGATTTAGTTTTTTATATAACTTTATTCCTATTTCATAGGCGTGGTGGTAGTTGTTGTAGCAGGTGCTACAGCAGCAGCCTTAACTTCTCCTTTAATAGTTAAAACCGTGCTTGGTGTTTTTGAGTTTGAAGTAACTGTAACTTTTTTATCAAATTTACCTACACGTTTGGTATCATAATTAACTTTAATAGTACCCGATTTACCTGGCATGATAGGCTCTTTAGGGCAAGTAGGTACGGTACAACCACAGCTACCCTGACAGTTACTGATAACAAGCGGAGATTTACCTGTGTTTTTAAACTTAAACTCGCGTTGAGGATTGCCTTCATAATCAATCGTACCATAATCAATAACCTCACTTTCAAATTTAATTTCAGGGGCATTTGGGTCAATGTTGGGTGTAGAAGTTTCTTGTGCTTTAGCTGTAAAAGCTAATCCAAAAAATAATACGGCTGCTGCAAATACTTTTTTCATATAGTTTGTTTTATAAAATTAAAATTAATTGTTTCCTTTTTCAACCGGAGCACCTGCTTTTGGTGTATTTCCACCTGTAGGGAATTGTTCTTCCTGAGGAGCTGCTTCAATGGTACCTTTAATTTGAATGGTTTGTGTACCTGATACAGCATTCGATTGAACAGTTACTGTTTTAGAGATGGGACCTACACGTTTGGTATCGTAATGAACTTTAATGACACCTGTTTTACCCGGCAAAATAGGTTCTTTAGGACAGCTTGGCACGGTGCAACCGCAGCTACCCTGACAGTTACTGATAATCAACGGTTCTTTACCTGTGTTGGTAAACAAAAATTCGCAACCACCATCACCACCTTGTTTCATGGTACCGTAATCGTGCACGGTTTTATTAAATTTAATATCTGCCGTAGATGCTGGAGCAGTGGCAGTAGTTGTAGTTACTGTTTTCTTCAAGTCTTGAGAAAACCCGTTTATTGCCATTAAAGAGACAATTCCAAAGCTTAATACTATTCTTTTCATTTTGTTTAATTTATTAGACTTGCAAATATACAAATATCGTGCCAAAAATATAAAATCTTTATGTTAATCCTAAACAAAGGTACGTTTCCCTACACCTTAACCTTTTCTCCGTAGTGTTGTGCACGTGTTTTCTTAACATCCTCACTGGCTAAAAACTCGTCATAGGTACAAACTTTATCTATCATACCTTTTGGGGTAAGTTCTATCACACGGTTAGCAATGGTTTGAACCAATTGATGGTCATGGGAAGTAAACAAAACAGTGCCTTTAAAGTCTTTTAACTCATTATTTAAGGCTATAATGGCTTCTAAATCAAGGTGGTTGGTTGGTTCGTCCAGCATGAGCAAGTTTGCCGCAAATTGCATGGTGCGAGATAGCATACAACGCACCTTCTCGCCTCCTGAAAGTACACGGCAACTCTTTAAAGTCTCTTCGCCGGTAAATAACATTTTGCCCAAAAAGCCCCTGATGTACGTTTCATCCTTATTAACCGAATACTGTCTTAGCCAGTCAATCAGGTTATTATCTTCATTAAAGTATTTGGCATTTTCATTAGGTAAGTATGCCTTGGTAATGGTAGTGCCAAACAAATAGGTTCCTTTATCTGCCTTTTCCTCTTCGTTTAATATTTGAAACAGGGTGGTAATAGCCAGTTGGTTTTTACTTACAAAGGCAATTTTGTCTCCTTTGCGCACATTAATATGAATGTCTTTTAATAACACCCCTTCCGCATTTGATTTGCAAATACCCTCTACATGCAAAATCTGATCACCCGCTTCGCGCTCTTGTTTAAATATAATGGCAGGGTATTTTCTAGTGGAAGCCGGAATATCATCAACAGCCAACTTATCAAGTAACTTCTTTCTGCTGGTTGCCTGACTTGATTTGGAAGCATTGGCCGAGAAACGGGCAATAAACTCCTGCAATTCGGCACGCTTATCTTCGGTTTTCTTATTGGCATCGCTGCGTTGCTTTAACTTAAGCTGACTCATCTCGTACCAAAAACTATAGTTACCACTGTAGGTAGAAATTTTACCGAAATCTATATCACATATACTGGTACAAACCGCATCCAGAAAGTGCCTGTCGTGACTGATAACAATAACCGTGTTCTGAAAATCTGCCAGAAAATCTTCCAACCAGTTAATGGTTTCGGCGTCCAAATCGTTGGTGGGCTCATCCATCAGCAGGATGTCGGGGTTGCCAAACAAAGCCTGTGCTAATAATACACGAACCTTTTCTTTACCCGTTAAATCTTTCATTAAACGCTGATGCACCCCCTCCCCTATTCCTAAGCTACCCAATAACTGTGCGGCATCACTCTCGGCATTCCAACCGTTCATCTCGCCAAATTCAGCTTCCAGTTCAGATGCTTTAATACCATCTGCTTCGCTAAAATCTGCCTTAGCATAAATCAGCTCCTTCTCTTTTATAATAGCATGTAGTTTTTTGTTGCCCATAATTACGGCATCCATTACTGTATATTCATCAAAAGCAAAGTGGTTTTGGCTCAGCACACTCATGCGTTGCCCCTTGGGAATATCTATGGTACCCTTATTCGCCTCAATCTCTCCCGACAAAATCTTCATAAAGGTAGATTTGCCTGCACCGTTGGCACCAATAATACCATAGCAATTGCCGGGTGTAAACTTCAGGTTTACCTCATCAAACAAAACACGCTTGCCATACTGAAGCGTAACATTACTTACCGTAATCATAATTCTAAAAAATAAGGGCGCAAAGGTAGTTTTTTAGCTGTTTATATGCCTAATGGATGTTCTTAAATTTAGTGCCGCCTTTTTTATTTAAATAATTTAAAATCCCTCCTTAAAAACTATCTTTTATACTTTTTTTATCAACACAAATTATTTTTCTCGTTTTTTTTAGATATGCTATAAACAGGGCTTTCTAGTTATTTGTATAACTGAATTTTGCTACAAATACAAGCAACTCTTTCTTATGTAGTAGTTACCAAATTTCTGATTTCGTATCGCATTATAAAAGAGCTTACGTTTGTCGTACAAAATGGCAACAACAACATCTATAAATAATCACTCATCGTTTTTACAAAACCTCATTACGCTATTAGGTAGTCGCAAAACCAAGCTTGCGGTTGCAGCAACCTCTTTAAAGGTTTACGTAACTATGTTAGCAGTTTGCGGCAACTCGTTAAGGGTAGCGCTTACTTCTTTAAAGTTTTACTCAACCTCTTTAAGGGTTTACCTAACCTCTTTAGTAGTTGGCTCAACTTCTTCAATAGTTCATGCTACTTCTTTAAAGGTTTGCTTAATCTCTTTGTTAGTTTACACAACCTCTTTAAAGGTTTACCCGCCCTCGTTAATAGTTTATTCAACTTCTTTAAAGTTTTGCTCAACCTCACACTACGGCATGCATCAATTTAATTCACAATTCATAATTCACCCATAACTAAAACCCAAACACCAAAAACATGAGTAAAAAAGTAGTAAACAAAAAGGTTATCCTAACGGCAGGTTTTACCGGATTAACCCAGGATGAAATCCTGAAAAGAGAAACCGACATGGCTAAGGCGCAGGTACTAAACCCAACCTTGGTACCGGGTTTAACACCAACTGCGGCAAGTGTGCAAACACAAATTACCGCTATTAACGACCCCAACACAGGGCTTATCCATCAACTGGGTGTGGTGCGTGCGCAAGAAAAATCGTTGGTAGGGCAAATAGATGCTGCTATTAATGACATTAAAGACATTATAACCGACGATTGGATGCCGCAAACACAAACCGCTATTGCAGGCGATGTAACTAAAGCAGCCACGCTGTTATTTGGCGTAAAAGGCTTTAGCACAGGGCATGCCAGCACTACGGTGGCAAGTACTGCAAAAACAGTGGCAAGTGCACCCGTTGTAGTAAAAATAGATGTAATAGCAGGCGAACAGGTTTTGCACATACACAACAATATTACAGGCAAACGAGGCAGACCAAAAGGGGTGAAACAAATAGATGTGTATGCGCAAACAGGCGGCACGGCACCAACCAACTTAGCATCGTTAATAGCTAACGGGGGTGGTTATATAGGGCAAGCCAAAGACGGCAAGTTTGTAAATACCATTGCTGTAACCGCTGCCAATGTGGGCAAAATAGAATACTACATTGTAGTATATGTAGATAGCAAAACCCTGAAACCAAGTGCATACAGCACAGTAGCTTTTGAAACGATTAAGTAAAAAATAACCAAAGCATAAACCAAAAAGTGCGGCGTCAGCACTATAAACTCTGACAATAATAAAATGAAGAAAACAAAACTATTAATTGCATTATGCCTTGCGGGATGTATGGGTTTTGCGCAAACCGTTAGTTATTTAGTAGTTGGAGAGTAAACAATATAAAAGCCGTTCTCTATAAAGGGGCGGCTTTTTTATTTAACCCACAGGCAACCCGCCAACCAAATTTGCTTTATCTTTATGGCTGTATACTAAATAGCTGTTTCTTGCGTTACAAGAGGAGCTAATTATA
>CAJCJB010000301.1 GCA_903970545.1 Candidatus Saccharimonadota bacterium
ACTTTGTAGGCACCGTTATATTCGGCAACCTCTTCACCCATCAAAAATATCTTCTCATCACGGCGCATTTCTTCGCTCATGGCTTCACGCAGGGCTTCTCTAAATTCAACTGTTTTCATGTATAATGATTTAGTACAGAAGCAAAAATAACATTTTTCTTTTAGTTAATAGTTATTAGCCAATAGCGATTAGGGGGGGGCCTAATACCTATTAACTATTTCCTATTAACTTTTATGGGGGCGTTCCGGCGATTACGCCGTCGGGCTTTCCGTTCCAAGTCCTCGCCGATGTAGCTCATCGTTTAGTTTTTTTAATTGCTTCGCTGAATGCTGCGCATTTCGGCTGTGGGCTTTCCACTACAATCCCTAACGTAAATAAAAGGCAAGCTTAACAGTCCCCATTTTCTACCTCTTTAATTCCTTCGATAAGCAGTTTTTTAACTTGTTTTAAATGTTTGATTTTTTCTTCAATTTCATTTATTTTAACCAACAAAACTTCTTTCTTTTTTTCGGGAGTCATTTTTTTACTGTGCCAAGCATCTATTAGTTTTTTCATTTCTGACAAAGTAAACCCTATCGCTTTACCTTCTTTAACTAACTCCAGCTTTTCTACAACTTCATCATCATACCATGTATAGTTATTAGATTTCACAGATGTATCTTTCTTTCCCTTAAATAACCCATACTTTTCATAATAACGAATTGTGTGAATGGGTGTATTTGTTGCTTTTGATAATTGACTAATCAGTTTCATAATTTATTATTGTTAATAACTTTTTATCAAGTATGAACTATACTATATGGTTTATAGATACAAAAATAGCATTTATATTTGCCGCTCAAATAATAAAAACAAATAAAATTATTCACATGAAAAATCTTAAAACCGCAAAGTTCATAGTTCGCTTTGCATCTCTTTACAACGCGAGTGCATTAGTTGTATTCCTTGTTCCTGGTGCCCTTATACTCTTTGGGGTGAAAGAACCTTATTCCAACTTTTGGAAAATATTACCTGCTTTGCTTGCTTCATTTGGTGCCATTGTTTTATTTCTTGCTTCCAAAGACCTTACCAAGTTTGGAGCATTCCCCTATTGGAATGGCATTATCAGAATCATTTTTGCCGTTACAGCATTACTTCTTGATTTTAAAACAAGTGTTGGGCTTTTTATGGGTCTGCTTGCTCTTGGTGACTTGTTTATCGGGTTATTATGTATATACATTTTACCAATAGCAACCAAAAACAGTCATTTACAACTTTTAACTAATAACTTAAATAATTAACAAAATGAAAAAATTAACGGACTTAAAATTTCTCTTTACAGTAGTTGCTGTTTTAGAATTCTTCTACTTTGTTACAGGAATGTTGCCGCCAAGTTTGGTAAGACCTGCAACGGGTTGGGAGCTTAATGCCGATGGGCAATGGATAACAAAACTTATTGGGCTTGCTTTGGGTATACAGGCATATACTGCTTGGATTTTTAGAAAGAATCCGCACATTGGTATTGCCAAAGGACTTGCTTTTTATCAAATAGCAAGTGCCACTATCGATTGGGTAATGTGGTTGGTAATGAAGGATGACGGAATTTTTAGTAATTCTTTGGCTAAATCTACTGTAATTGCTGCTATTGTTTCGCATTATTCCATTGGGATTCTAATAATTTATGCAATCCGCAAATCAAATAAAGATTTAAAAATTTAATCACACTTAACCCTTAAAACCAAAACCATGAGTAAAGCAAAAACAAAACCCGAAAATTTTCCTACTAAAGATGATTTATTTGATGCAGGTGTTAGAGCACTAATGGCACACTTGGGCGTTGCCGACCCTGATAGCGGTAGCACCACCATTACATGGACGCGGTTGAATATACCTGCTACTGTATATAATACTTTAGTTGCATTATTTGGTACAACCACAACTACAAACACATGGCTGTATGTGTATCCCTTAGAAAAAAACAAAGCTACCCGCACAGGTACATTAACCACACAAAAAAGAACGATAAAGAAAAAAATACTGACTATTATCCACTCGCAGCGTACTATTTTAAAAGCTACTGAAAAGGCAACACCAGGTACTTTAACGCCAACCGACAAGACAGCATTTTTTATACCAGAACCAAACCCGCGCACCAATAGCCTCGAAACGTTTCGTATAGCGGCATCGGTACCTTTATTAAGCCTTAGCAGCGTAAAACATTTAGAACATTTTATAGATGCGACCGACCCAAGTACCCCAAAGAGTACCGCCTTGCCGGATGGGGTAACGTTTATTTGGCTGCTACGCTATGTAGGTACTACAGCCCCAACAGATTGGACACAATTTTCGCACTTGCGGTTTAGCGGCAAGTTTCGCAACATAAGCAGCTTTTTGGCTACACAGGCAAAATCAGATGTGTGGTATACTGCTTGCTACATAAGCAATACCGGCGAAATAGGAGATTTTAGTCCGTTTTTGCACGCCACCATTGCCCAAACAGCTTAGTATATTTGTCTGGTATCATTTAACTTATTGCATGGGGCAAACAAACCTTTGTTTGGATCGTTTACAACATTGCGTGAACCATTTACCACATTATACACAGTAAATAAAATGTTTCACGAACCATTTACCATATTTCGCAGAGCAAATAATATGTTGCACGGAGCGTTTACAACATTGTACGGAACGCTTACAACATTGCACGGAGCGTTTATGACATTGTGCGAAGCAGACAATGTGTTGCACGGAGCAAATAACACTTTGCGCAAGCTAGTATTTGTTTTATTTTTGTTTAAAAAAGGAAAAAATATGCCTGATAAACAACAGATAGAGCCGGATATAATAAAAATACCTGAAAAAGCTAAGTTTTATGAAACACCTATTGCAACCTATTGGAAACAAACTGCCGCGCGGCATATTTTTATATTTGAAAAAGGAAACGAACTATGATAACATTAGATTTTGCCAAGAAGTTTGCAAACGAATGGGTTGCTTCGTGGAACTCACATGATATTGAAAAAATATTAGAGCATTACTCAGATGATTTTACTATTGAAACACCTATGGCTGCAAAGTTGTTTCCTGAAAGTAATGGACTTGTTATTGGAAAAACCGATGTAAAAAAATATTGGCTTATCGGGCTTGAGCGAATACCAAATTTGAAATTTGAGATTCTGGATGTTCTTATTGGTATAAATGGCCTTACAATTTATTATATTAACATTACAACCAATAAAAAATCAGTAGAGGTAATGAGTTTTAATAAAGACAATAAGGTAAATAAAGCCATTGTAAATTATTCTGAATAATATTTGTTGTATAACTAATCCCTTAATCAAATCATGATAAATTTTAAAAGGCTTGACCATATTCAAATTTGTATTCCAAAAGGAAAAGAAAATGATGCTAGACAATTTTATACAAATATTATAGGACTTACTGAAATTGCTAAACCCGAAGCACTAATACCAAATGGTGGGCTTTGGTATCAACTTGCCGACATTCAATTTCACATTGGTACTGAAGATGAAGTAAATAAATCTAAACGACACCCCGCTTTCGAAGTAACAAATTTAGATGATGCCCGAAAGCACTTAGAAAAAAATGGGGTTACGGTTAAAGAAGAAACACAAATTCCTGATTGCAATCGCTTTTCGTTTATAGATCCTTTTGGAAATCGTATTGAGCTTTTAGAAAAATTGTAAGTAATGTCTTAGCATGCGTTAGGGATTGCAACGAAAATCCTTTTGTTGTAATCGACAAAAGATTGAAGTGAAAAGCCCGACGGCAGTAATCTGCCGGAACGCCCTAATAATAGTTAATAGGCATTAGGCAATAGTTATTAGGTAGCTCCCTATTAACTAATAACTATTAACTTGTAACTTTGTAGCATGAGCAAGTTCCTTATAGCAGGCTTAGGCAATATTGGCGATGAATATGCGGAGACACGCCACAACATTGGTTTTAAAATAGCGGATGAACTGGCTAATGATGCGGGTACTTTGTTTCGTAACGACAGACTGGCGAGTGTAGCGGAGTTTAAACACAAGGGCAGGCAACTTATTTTAATAAAGCCCACCACGTTTATGAACCTAAGCGGTAAGGCTATTAACTACTGGTTGCAGGCAGAGAAAATACCGGTAGAGAATTTACTGGTGCTGGTAGATGAATTGGCTTTTCCTTTCGGACAAATACGCATACACCCCAAAGGCAGCGATGGCGGGCATAACGGCTTGAAAGACATACAAGCAACTTTAAATACACAAAACTATGCGCGTTTGCGGTTTGGTATTGCCAACGTATTTAGCAAAGGCAAACAGGTAGATTATGTGCTTGGCAAATGGAATGAAGAAGAAAGAAAAACACTAAGTGAAAGAATTAAAACTTCTGCCGATGCTGTCAAATCTTTTGTATTTGCAGGCTTATCCATGACTATGAATGCTTTTAACAGCAAATAAGTTGAACAATAAAATACTATCGCCGGTTGTTATTTTAGTTTCTATTCTAAGCGCGGCATTCTTTTTAGTGTTGTTCTCTTCTGTTCGTTGCGAGCCTGATGATATGATAATCAGTTTAGAGTTCAGAGATGGTTCTTTTCTAAAAGCTTTTTCAGACCGCTATAATTTCTATTCGTTCAGACCTACTTATACCATAGGTTCTTTCTTTACCATAGGCTATTCAAACAACCCGACTGATTATCCGCGTAGCATTTTTGCTTTTTATATTGGTCTGTATGCGCTATTTGTCTTTGCTGTTTATAAGCTCTTGCAGGAATTGTTTTCTTTAAAAGAGTTATCATTAAAAGAAAAGTTTCTACTGATAAGCTTTTCAAACACCTTAATTATGTGCATCTACTTTTTAACTACCGAACGTATTGAAATTTTTGGTTGGGTATCAGCATCTATTATTCATTTGGTTCCGGTAGTGTTTGTTTTTTTAAGCGTCTGGCTTATCATTAAACAAAGTAAAATAACAGACTATGTATTATTAGTAATAGCTGCTGCTATTATTGCAGGTGGGGCAGAGCATATTGCTGCATCAATGATAGCAAGTATATCAGGTGTATTCCTTTTACTCTTTTATAATAAAAGAAAAGGCAAGCAATTTTATCGGGACAATAAAAAACAAATTAAGAAAGTTTTATTCTTGATAGGTTCTCTTGCATTGTTTCTACTTATCTGTATCTCTAACCCCGGTGTGCGTTTGCATTATAATGAAGTACATCAATCAACAGATGGTTTTGCAACACATCATGATATGAATGTTTTGGAAGCCATCAAGTTGTTTTGTAAGCCACATAAAGTGATTGGATTAGTATTTCTACTTATCTTTTGGATGATGTTTCAAAACATATTTAACCTTACAAACACTATTAAAATTAAACTTGGTTATTTCTTGGTTGTTATTATTTGTGTAATAGGAGTTTCTGCTGCTGCAAGTATGTATGCTTATCATACGCTTTCCATCGGTAGAATTTGGTTTGTGCTTGATGTTGCCATATTTGTTTCCTTAAGTGCTGCTATTCTTCAACTCATCCATTCCTTTAAAAACAATACTATTATTTTGTATCTGGGTACAGCAATCTTTTTTATTACACTTATTCTCTTTGACATCAGGCATATTCCCGCCCTGATAAATTTCTCTTCAGGGTATGATGCAGCTTTGCGCTCTATGCAACAACAGGATTCTACTAAAACGGTTTCTCTTACACAATTTCCTCCCGATTTGGTAAACCAAGTTGACTTGAGCAAAGACCCAAACAATGATGTAAATCAACTGTTTTGCAGGTTTTATAATATAAAAGCAAAAATTTCTGTAAAGAAATAGAAAGGCTTATCTTTGATACCCCTTGATACCAAAAGACACCGTAGATAAAATTATTGAAACTGCCCGCGTTGAAGAAGTGGTGGGCGATTTTATTACGCTAAAGAAACGCGGGGCAAATCTGTTGGGCTTATGTCCTTTTCATGGTGAGAAAAGCCCTTCTTTTACAGTGTCTCCCTCCAAAGGAATTTATAAATGTTTTGGTTGTGGTAAGGCGGGTAACTCTGTAAACTTTATCATGGAGCATGAAAGTCTTTCTTACCCTGAGGCTTTGCGATACTTAGCTGCCAAGTATAATATAGAGATTGTAGAGAAAGAAATTACTCCCGAAGAGAAGGCACAAATCACTGAAAAAGAAAGCCTCTATATTGTTACCAATTATGCGCAAAAGTATTTCACCGATAATTTATGGAATACTGATGAGGGTAAATCAATAGGACTAAGTTATTTCCGTGAGAGAGGTTTTACGGATGAGATCATAAAAAAATTCCAGCTTGGTTTTTCTTTTGAAGATAGAAAGGCTTTCTCTAAAGCTGCCATAGCTGCGGCTTACAAACCGGAGTACTTAGTAAAAACCGGCTTGTCTATTTTATCTGATAAGCATGTGGAGGGAACTCCCATAACCATTAACGATATTTTTGACAGATATACGGGTCGTGTTATTTTTCCGATACATAACGGAACGGGCAAGGTTATTGGCTTTGGCGGGCGCATACTAAACAGTGATAAGAAATTTGCCAAATACATTAACTCACCGCAGACAGATATTTACGATAAGAGTAAAGTATTGTATGGCTTGTTCTTTGCTAAGAAACAAATTACGCAAGAAGATAATTGCTATCTGGTAGAGGGTTATACCGATGTTACTTCCATGCATCAGGCAGGAATCGAAAACGTAGTGGCATCATCAGGTACATCCTTAACGGTTGACCAAATAAGATTGATACACCGCTTTACTAAAAACATTATTATTTTATATGATGGAGATGTGGCGGGTATTAAAGCCAGCTTTAGAGGGATTGATTTAATTTTGGAAGAAGGTATGAATGTAAAAGTGCTTCTTTTCCCTGATGGAGACGACCCCGATTCCTTTTCTAAAAAAGTGAGTGGCGATGATTTAAAAGCATTTATAAAAAAGAACTCGCTCGACTTCATTAAGTTTAAAACCAATTTACTTTTTGAGGAAGCCAGACACGAGCCGGTAAAAAAAGCTGCGCTTGTAAAAGATATCATAGAAAGTATTGCCATTGTTCCTGATTCTATTACGCGTAATGAATACATTTCCGAGTGTAGTCATATATTGCAGGTAGATGAACAAACTTTGGTGTTCCAGGTAAAGGCTACCCGTGATAAGAAAATAGCCAAGAAAAACTTTCAGCCCGAACAACATGCCGTTGAGCAACAAAACATTTCTGAAAATACCAATCAGGAAGTAAAAGATGATTTACAAAAACTTTTAGATGCTGATTTAAACCCCTTTGCCGAGCAGGAAAAAAACTTAGTGCGTTTACTACTTCATTACGGAACCCATTTAATTGACATAACACATATTGACGAAAATAACGAAACCATTAGCAGCGAGGTTTCTGTGGCTGAGTTTATGTTACATGAATTAGAGCAAGACGAGCTTAGTTTTGTGGATTCTACCTATGAATTATTCTTGTATGAGTTTAAGATGCAAATGCACAAACAAGTGATACCTAATGCAGATTATTTTGTAAAACACCGTAATCCCCAACTGGCACAAATTACTATAAACCTTATCAGTAGCAATGATCAGTTAAGCGAAAAATGGAAAAGCAAGCATAATATTATGGTTGCACATGAAACTGATAACATTAAAAAAACGATCAATCATGATTTGTTTATCTATAAAGAAAAGCGCCTGCAGAAATTGTTGAGAGAAGAAAAAGAAAAACTAAGAACAGCTTCATCTGATGACGAAATTCAAAACATACTAATCTCTGTTCAAAAGTTGGATTTACTGAAGTCAAGAGCTAATAAACTATTGGGCAGAACTATTATTTAGTTTATTATTCTATACAACAAAGGTCTTGCCGGCGCGGCATCGTTCTCAAAAGGTGCTACTTGTAAATCTAAAAGATAAGTACCGTCAAAAATGGTATTTGGCACATAAATTAGTTCGGTAATGGTACGTTTTGTGTTAGTGTTTTGTGGATACTCCCAAAAAGCTTTGTGAGCAAGCAATGCGCCGTTATCTATTTCTTTATCTACGCTGGGGGTATCGAATAATAAATGTTGTATGCCCTTTTCAATAATATACTTCATGGCCTCCTCATTAATATAAGCAGGGTTTGTATTGGAATAATTCTTATGTGTTTTTGCTTCCGAGTTTGAAAGGGTACGTATGATTAATGCTTCAGGGGTTTTATCTAATAGAAAATCTTCTAAGATTCTTTTTGTAATGATTAAATCTCTGTTTACTTCTTTAGGTAAAACAGTAATAAGTTCTGCCATAAACATAAACTGTTTCAGGCTTTGATTTACTGAGTAAAACTCATTACTGATATGGCCCACACACTCTGTATGCGTTCCATGCCCATGTGGATTAAATGTTATATTCTTGAAATTAACTGAGCCACCCTGCGCTACTTCTCCAACCCAATCACCCATGCGTACAGGCTCTATAATAGGTTCAGGTACATACCATGCCTTTACTCCGCCAACTGTAACAGGCAGCGAAATATCCATAGGTTTAGAGAAATCTACCCTGAATGTTTTTTGTTTATGTGTAATAGTTGCAATCATTTGGTATAAAATAAATCAGAAGCAATGCCATCAGCAAAATGCTTTCCTTGTTTGCTTAAAGTTACGGTGTTTTGTTTTATATCAATAAGATTTTTTTGCTTGTATGCTTCTAATTGGTTTAAAAAATAAGCAGCATATTTTTCTCCAAAAAAAGTTTTTATCTCTTTTATATCACAACCCCATTGGGTTCTAAGACGGGTTAAAATATACTCGTTGTACTTATCATTAGCTGTTAGAATTTCTTCTTCATAAAAGGGTTTGTTGTTTTCAATAGCCTGAATGTATTGCGTGTTGCTCCTTACATTAAACCTGCGCGAAACACCATTATACGAATGAGCCGATGGACCAATACCTAAGTAAGACAAACCCCGCCAGTAATTGCTATTATGGATCGCCATATAACCGGGGTTACAAAAGTTAGATATTTCATATTGGGTGCACCCGTTCCTTGCGGTTTCTTCCATTAATATATCAAACAGTTGCGAGCTTATTTCGCTATCAACTTCTTTCTCCTTCTTTTCTTTAATAAGGTGGTTTAATTGTGTTCTGTTTTCAACGGTTAGATTATAAGAAGATATGTGTTGCACATTCAACCCAAAAGCTGTTTGCAAAGCCTTATTCCAAGTATCCGGTGTTTGAAATTTACTCCCGTAAATCAAATCAATGGAAATATTATCAAAGCCACCCTGTTGTGCAATCTTGATACAATCAAAATTTTGTTGCACATCATGAGCTCGGTTCATCCATTTTAATTCTTCGTCATTAAAGCTTTGCAGACCTACACTTAGTCTATTAATTCCTAATCGTTTTATTCCTTTCAGGTAATTTAATTCGGCATCTTCGGGGTTTAATTCAAAAGTAAGTTCTGCTTTTTTATCTACTATAAAATTAGCATGAACAATAGATAAAATCTGTTCTAACTCTGAAAGGCTTAACAGACTTGGGGTTCCGCCGCCAAAGTAAATAGATTTGATGGTATCGTTTTCTAAATAACTCTTTCGGCAACTTATCTCTTTACAAATAGCATCTACTAATTTCTTTTTGTTTTTAAGGTTGGTAGAGAAATGAAAATCGCAATACAAACAGGCTTTATGGCAAAATGGAATGTGTATATAAATACCACTCATAGTGGTTCAAATATACTATTAATGAACTAATAAGCCTTGAGCCTTCAGGTAATTAAGCTCGCTTAGTTTGGTATTATAAGCGGCTTGCGATAAACGATATTGTGCATCTTCATAACTTTGTTCAACAGTGCGGTATTCTATATAGTTAGATAAGCCTTGTTTGAAGCGTTGTGCGGCAATATATAGATTTTGATTTGCCATTTGAACGCTTTGCTTTTCTATTTCGATAATGTTGAGGTTGTTTTGGAAGCTTAGAAAGGCTTTATACAGATTAGATTTTTCCTGTAGCTTGGTGGATTCCAACTTCATATTATCAGTGCTTAGCAATACAGTTTGGTTTTTTATGGCTGTTCGTGTAGTAAGGTTGTTTAACAAAGTCCAGTTACAAACAAACCCCGCGTTATACCCATAATTCAAATTCTCACGTTGAACCCCGATTGAGTTTGTAATCTTCTGCCAGGTATAGTTTCCTGTAATACCTATCCTGGGAAGACGGTTAGCTTTATATTCTTTTAAAGCAAGCTCATCTATCTCTATATTTTTTTGCCCTGCTAAAATAGGGTTGTTGTTTTTCTCGGTATTTGCCAAAGCCATTTGATATTCTGGCTTTGTTTGAATAAGTATTGTATCAGGCACAGTGAAGTCGGTTTCCGCCGGGCGTTTTAAAACGGTATTCAGGTTAATGCGTTGATCATTCAATAAGTTTTGTTGCTGTATAATCTGAACCTGTATATTATTATAATCTATTTGTGTTTGTAGCGCATCTACATTAGAACCTGTTCCTGTTTTAAGCTTCTCGTCGGCTAATTTTTTTTGATCAGCGCCTAAAACTAAAGACATTTTAAGTGATTTGATATATTGCTTTATACTAATCATTTGATAATAGGCAGTAAGGGCGGCAAGCAAAGTGTTTTCAACCGTTACACGATATTGTATATTACTTAAATCTTCTGCGCGGTTCAATTTCTTTTTAGTGGCAAACATTTTTAAACCGTCGAATAAATACCAGGTAACAATAATAGAGGGGGCATAGTTATATGAAGTAAGTTTTTGCGATGTAACGTCAGCAGAAGGAATAGAATACTTGAGTGTACTAATGGTTTGCCCTATACCTAATGGTGTATTAGGTGATCCGGAAGCAATAGAAATTTGCGGCAACATACCGGTAGTACCTCCGGCTACTGTACCTCCGGTAGATTGACCGGCACCCACCAAGCCAATGTTGTTATTGTTTTTTGCTACCTGTATATTATTCTTTGCAATCTTAATATCAAAGTTGTTTTCAACAGTTATTTTAATAACGTCTTCTAAGGTCAGTAAATCCTGACTCTTAACTGAAGCGGCTATTAAGCAAATACATAAAGCAATAAGGTTATATAGTTTTTTCATATGCAATATTTTCTTTTATAGACTCTGATTCATACGTGTTTTCTAATTTCTTTCTGTGCTTTTTTGATAAGTAAGTATACATAGCAGGGATTACAAACAAAGTTAGTATTAACGAAAACATAATTCCACCTACTACCACAATACCCATACCCATACGGCTTTTAGCAGCAGCACCTAAAGACATAGCAATTGGTAAGGCACCTAATGCAGTTGCAATACTTGTCATTAAAATAGGACGTAAACGGGCAGTAGCTCCTTTTTGTATAGCTTCTAATTTAGATAAACCCTGTTCTCTTAACTGGTTTGAAAATTCTACAATTAAAATACCGTTTTTAGTAACGAGTCCTATGAGCATTATAATACCAATCTCTGAAAAGATATTAAGTGTTTGATTAAAATACCATAAGGATAAAAGTGCTCCTGCAAAAGCGAGCGGTACAGTTAGCATTACAATAAACGGGTCTACAAAACTTTCGAACTGCGCTGCAAGAATCAAATAGATTAACAGAAGCGCTAAACCAAGAGCAAACATAATATTAGAGCCACTTTCTGCAAAATCTCTTGAAGGACCGGTTAATGCAGTAGTAAAAGTTGGGTCTAATACTTTCTTTGCAATCCGGTCCATTGCTTTAATACCATCATCAATAGTTTTGCCCGGAGCTAAACCTGCAGATACCGTAGCTGCTTCGTAACGATTATATTTATATAATTGTGGCGGACGACTCAACTCTTCAATCTTCACTAAGTTATCTAACTGGATTAAATCTCCGGCAGCATTGCGCACATATAAGGATTTCACATCAGACGGAGTGCCTCTGAAATTAATATCCAATTGCCCCATTACCTGATATTGTTTATCATTCATGATAAAGTAACTGAACCTGTTTCCGCTTAAAGCAAGCTGCATGGTTTGTGCAATATCCTGCACAGATACACCCAACGATTTTGCTTTATCTCTTAAAATAGTAATATCCAATTCCGGTTTATTGAACTTTAAGTTACAATCAACGCCTTGGAACGTAGGGTCTTTATAAGCTTCATCTAAAAACTTAGGAAGAAATTGTTTTAGCCTTTCAAAGTCAGGAGCCTGAATAACATACTGCACAGGTAAGCCCCCACGCGGACCGCCGCCTGCGGAAATAGTTTGCTCTTGCGATACAAATATTTTCCCTTCAGGAAATCCTTTGGTTAATTTAGCAACATAGTCGGCACAGGCTTGTTGTGATCGTTTCCTGTCTTCAGGTTCCTTTAACATTAAACGCATAGAGCCTGAGTTTACAGAGCCTGCTCCACCAAACCCGGGTGCAGTAATAGTCATCACCATACGTTTTTCTTTCAGGCTATCATCAACCATTTTGCCAAACCTATCCATAAACCTGTCCATGTATTCATACGATGCGCCTTCGGGTGCCGTAGCATTTATACGTAACCAGCTTCTATCATCAAGTGGGGCTAATTCTGATGGAATAAATCTTACCACAACTCCAATTAATATTACAGAGGCTCCAATAATAACAAATGCCAACCAACGCTTGCTTAAAAACTTCCCAAGAGAATTAAAGTAATTAGTTTCAAGGCGTTCAAAGAAAGGTTCTGTCATTAAATAAAAACGACTCTTCTTATGATTTTTCTTTACAAGGTGCGCATTCAGCATGGGCGTTAAGGTAAGCGAGACAAAAGCAGATATTAACACAGACCCTGCTAGAACTACACCAAACTCACGGAACAATTGCCCCACAAAACCCTGTAAGAATATTACAGGTAGAAATACAGCAGCTAATGTTATGGAAGTAGAAACTACTGCAAAGAAAATTTCTCTCGAACCTTTATGCGCTGCTTCAATAGGGTCCATACCATCTTCTATCTTTTTGAAGATGTTTTCAGTTACCACAATACCATCATCAACTACCAGACCTGTGGCAAGCACGATAGCAAGCAGCGTTAATACGTTGATAGAATAACCCATGATGTACATAATAAAAAAGGCCCCTATTAAGGCGACAGGCATGTCTATCAAAGGACGGATAGCGATAATCCAATCGCGGAAGAAAAGATAAATAATAATAATTACGAGTATGATAGCAATTAGCAATGTTTCTTCTACTTCAGAAACGGCACGACGAACAAACTTGGTATTATCTAAGGCAATATCTATCTTATAATCTTTTGGGATTTCTTTTTTAATTTTCTCCATCCTTTTGTGAAATTCATCGGCAATATCAATATAGTTAGCACCCGGTTGAGGTACCACACCCAAACCAATCATGGCTATGCCGCTAATTTTTAAAGTAGTTTCTAAATTTTCAGGACCAAGCTCTACACGACCAACATCTCTAAAACGAACCAACTCTGTTCCACTTGTTTTAATAATCATGTTTTCATAATCATCAACAGTATTTAAACGGCCTTTTGCCTGTACGGTAAGCTCGTTGCTTGGGCCAACTACTTTACCTGATGGAGATTCTATGTTTTCTTTATTTATGGCATTTTGTACATCAATAGCTGTAAGTCCGTATGCAGCAAGCTTTGTAGGATCCATCCACAAACGCATAGCGTATTTTTTTTGCCCCCAAACCTGTATGGTACTAACACCCGGAATAGTTTGCAAGCGCTCTACCAATACATTCTCTGCATAATCATCTACTTCCAATATAGATCGGGTATCGCTTTGCACCGTCATACTGATTATCGCATCACTATTAGCATCTGCTTTGGTAACGGTTGGTGCAGCATCAATATCCTGTGGTAATTGGCGCAATGCCTGTGCTACTTTATCACGCACATCGTTAGCAGCACTTTCCAAATCTGCACTTAAATTAAATTCAACCGTAATAGAACTTACGCCCTGTGCACTGGTGGAAGAAATAGTACGGATGCCATCAATACCATTGATTGATTTTTCTAAAGGTTCTGTGATTTGCGATTCTATAACTTCTGCGCTGGCACCTGTATAACTGGTACGCACGGTGATAACAGGAGGGTCTATTGCCGGAAACTCGCGTACACCAAGAAACTTATATCCTATTAATCCGAACAACAGAATAATAAGGTTCATTACTATGGCAAGAACCGGACGATTAATACTGGTAGATGAAATACTCATTTACTTTTACTTTAGTTTTTTTAGGTTCTGGATTTTAACTTTCATTCCGGTTTTTAGTGCCATAATACCCGATGTGGCAATGGTATCTCCTGCTTTTAATCCAGTTAAAACTTCTACGCTTGAGTCTGTTCTGATACCGATAGTTATCGGTACTAATTTTGCTTTTCCGCTATCTACCATAAAGGCTGTTTGTCCGCGCAAACCAGCTATTACAGCCATGCTGGGTACAACTACAGAGTTTTCGGTGTGCAACACTAGCGTAACTTCAGCATAAGAGCCTGCAAAAATTTCGTGCTTACTGTTGTCAACCAATGCGCGTACTTTTAAAGCACGGGTTGCAGCATCAATCTTCGGGTCGAAGGCATACACTTTACCAACATACCTGTGTCCGGTGCCAGCAATCTTCACAAACACCGAGTCATTTACATGCACCTGCGATGAATACTTTTCAGGCACACTGAAATCAATCTTCATAGGGTTTAGTTGCTCTACGGTGGCAATCATATCCGATGAACTAATAAAATCACCTTCGCTAACGCTCTTTAACCCTATAGTGGCATTAAACGGAGCGCGTATTTCTGTTTTTGCAATTTGTGCCTGCGTTAAATCAATATCTGCTTTAGCCTGCTGAACCACAGATAGTGCCAAATCATATTCTTCCTGACTAACACCCTTTATAGCAAGCAAGGCTTTCAGGTCGCGCTCTTTCTCTTCATTAATTCTTTGTATAGCCATTTGTTTTGCCAAAGTTGCCTGCAAATCGTCATCATCAAGTTTAACCAGTAACTGCCCTTTTTGCACTTCTGCTCCTTCTTTAAATAGTATAGCCGTTATTTTACCTGCTGTTTCGGGGTTAAGCGTTACCTCCTCATTAGCCAGCATACTGCCCGAAGAAGTAATAACATTATCCAGCTCCATTTTTTTAACAATGGTAGCTCTTATCAATGCGGTTTGCTGAACGCCGGCTGCCGCACCTGCTTTTGCTTTTATGGGCGACAGATAAAATATTTTTAGTAGTACCAGTGCCACTATTATAACAATAACTAATATCAGTGTTTTAGGTTTCATATTTCTCTTTTATTTTACATTATTGTAATATGCTGTTCGCCTAAAGGCTCGGGTCATACCTTATGTTTTTTTCTTTGTTTTATATACTATTACATGCGATGAAGGAAAATGCTTCACATTATGATATACCTTAATAATAGCTTTATCAAAAGCATCTCTCTCTTTTTGTGTAAAATCTTTAAAAGCAATATCGTTCAGTTCTTTAATGGCTTTATGTATGGCTGGCAATATTTTTTGTCCTTTTGGGGTAAGCTCCACAAAATACTCTCGCCTGTCTTTAGGGTTTTGTACCCGTTTAACGAAACCCTGTTTAGCAAAGCCATCTATTATCTTTACCATAGATACCTTATCTATTTGCAAAGCATCAGAAATATATTGCTGGGTGCAGTGTTTGTTTTCTTCTAACAGAATAAGCACCGAAAAGTTCTTTTCAAGCTTTAAATGCTCCATTTTTTTGGTAAGTGCGCCATAATAAGGTTTGGTAACCATAGAGCAAATCTTGCCAAGAGGCATATTAATATAAGTATCTCCGTTTTCTTTTGCCATAATAAAAACGGGGCAAATGTAGTTAATAGAGTTAATAGTTAGTACTACGAACTATTAAATAATTGTTAATTAATGTAATGAATCAAACTTTATGATTAAAAGAGTTTTTGCTTAAAAAACTTTGTATGTTTTAGTAATAGTACACCTACAATTTGATGCTTTCCTATTGTTAAAAAGCCTCTTTTTTAGTTTCAGCTAAAAGGGTTACTTTCGGGAAAAATTATAAATATGCAAAAAGAAATGCAAGAAACGTTACCTACAGTTGATACCGCAAAAAAGTTAGGTCTTCTTCCTGAAGAGTTTGAAAAGATAAAAGAGATATTAGGTCGTACGCCCAACTTTACTGAGCTATCTATTTATTCGGTTATGTGGAGCGAGCATTGTTCCTACAAGAATTCCATAACATGGCTAAAAACATTACCTAAAGATGGTCCACACATGCTTGCCAAAGCAGGGGAAGAAAATGCAGGCTTGGTTGATATTGGCGGTGGTTTGGGTTGTGCCTTTAAAATAGAATCTCATAACCATCCGTCTGCTATTGAGCCTTACCAGGGTGCTGCAACAGGTGTGGGGGGCATTAACCGCGATATATTTACAATGGGTGCTCGCCCAATTGCACAGTTAAATTCGCTTCGTTTCGGAGATATTAACTCACCTAAAACCCAATGGATAATGAGAGGTGTGGTTAAGGGTATTGGTAATTATGGCAATGCTTTTGGTATACCAACCGTTGGCGGCGAAGTGTTTTTTGATGAGTGCTATAATACCAACCCATTGGTAAATGCCATGAGTGTGGGTATTGTAAAAGCAGGCGAAACCGTTTCTGCAACCTCTTACGGAGAAGGTAACCCTGTGTTTATCGTAGGCTCTGCAACTGGTAAAGATGGTATACATGGTGCAACTTTTGCCAGTACAGATATTACCGAGAATAGTGCGGATGATTTGCCGGCGGTACAAGTAGGAGATCCTTTTCAGGAAAAATTATTATTGGAAGCCTCTCTGGAAGTTATTAAAACAGGTGCTGTTATCGGCATGCAGGATATGGGTGCTGCAGGTATTACCTGTTCAACTTCTGAGATGAGTGCTAAAGGCGAACACGGTATGGATATTTGGTTAGATAAAGTTCCTACCCGTCAGCAAGGCATGAAACCTTTTGAGATATTGCTTTCAGAATCGCAAGAGCGTATGCTTATTGTAGTTGAAAAAGGTAAAGAAGATGCCGTTAAAAAAGTATTTGATAAATGGGATTTGAATTGTGAAGAGATTGGTGTGGTTACTAAAGGCGGTCGTTTAAAATATTATATGTTTGATGAACTGGTTGCTGATATACCTGCTGAAACCTTAGTACTTGGCGGCGGCGCACCCGTTTATAAAAGAGAATACAAAGAACCTGCTTATTATGCAGAATCTAAAAAGTTTAAAATTGAAGATGTAAAAGAACCTGCCGATTATAAAGCTGTGATGACTCATCTTATCTCGCACCCTAACATTGCCTCCAAGCGATGGGTTTATACGCAGTATGACAGTATGGTAGGTACAGTTAATCAAAGTACCAATAACCCAAGCGATGCAGCTATTGTAAACATAAAAGAAACCACAAAGGCATTAGCTCTCTCAGTTGATTGTAACAGTCGTTATGTAAATGCCGACCCTGAAATTGGTTGTGCCATTGCGGTAAGCGAAGCATCGCGTAATATTGTTTGCAGTGGCGGAGAAGCCAGTGCTGTTACCAATTGCTTAAACTTTGGTAACCCTTATAATCCCGAAGTTTACTGGCAGTTTGTAGGTGCTATTAAAGGCATGAGTGCTGCCTGCACTAAATTTAAAACTCCGGTAACAGGTGGTAACGTAAGTTTTTATAACCAGTCTTCTTTTGAAGGACCTGTGTTTCCAACACCAACTATTGGTATGTTAGGTTTGTTACAGGATAAATCAACACAGACTTCCTTAAGTTTTAAAACCGAAGGAGACTGTATTTACATTATAGGTGAATGCAAAAATGATATTGCTTCTTCGGAGTATGTTTATTCGTATCACAAATTAAAAAATACACCAGCTCCTTACTTTAACTTAGAGGAGGAATTCAATATGCAGGCAGCTGTAAAAACTGTTATTTTACACAAACTGATTGAAAGCGCACACGATTGCTCTGATGGTGGTTTGTTTGTTTGTTTGGCAGAAAGCGCCTTTCAGCGTAACTTAGGTTTTGATATTTCATCTGATAAAAATATTCGTACGGATGCTTTCTTGTTTGGCGAAGGACAAGGACGTGTGGTTGTTACCGTTAAAAAAGAAAATGAAATTGCTTTAGTAGATGAACTAAAGAAACTGGATGTAAAGTTCAGTAAGCTTGGTTTTGTAAAAGGTAGCGAGGTTACTATTGACGGGCAACCTTATGGTTCTATTAGCGAGTTTAAAAACCTGTATGATACTTCTATCGAAAGGATATTAGGAGAATAAATGAAGCCAAGTTATAAGTTAAGAGTTATAAGTTATAAGTTGTTATTTACACTCATCATTTATAACTTATCACTTATAACTCATTCTTGCTTCTCACAAACAGATGCGCATTCATTATACTTGTCAGCCTTAGCTAAAGATTCTTTAAAAGATTACGCAGGTGCTTTAACGGATTTGGATAATGCGTTAGCTAATACAAAAAACAATGATTCTCTTCATATACTACATGCTAAGATAGAGGCCGAAAGCTTAAACTTTAAAGATGCTTATGCCGAGATTACCGAAATTATAAAACATAACACTACTTCATTTGAAGCGTATCTTTTACGTGGCATTATTAGAGCTAAGTTAGGTAACCTAGAAGGGGCTGTGCATGATTTTACAAAGAGCTTAAAACTAAATACTAGAAGCTCTAAAGCTTATTATAACCGTGGTTTGGCGCATGCTTATTTAGATGAATTTAAAAAAGCAATTGATGATTTCTCTAAGGCTATTGAACTTACACCTGCTTATGCAGATGCGTGGTTTCAAAGAGGTTACTGGAAAGAATCTATGGGAGATTATACCGGTTCTTTAACTGATTTGGTAAAGGCTAATGAGTTAAATCCAAATAATACAGAGATACTGATTGAAATGGCTGTGGCTAATTACAAGCTAAAACAAAATGATAAAGCCTGTGCTTTATTAAGCGATGCAAAAACAAAAGGCTCATCATCTGCCGGAGAATTAATTTTAATTTATTGTAAGTGAGTTTACGTAACCTTTACATACTTATATTCTCCTTGTTTGTTTACCTTACAAATGCACAAGGTTTTACCATTATAGAAAAGACCTATCAACCCGATTGTTCTTTTAATTCAGTAAAGATTACTGTAACCGGCAATACTCCTCCTTATACCTATATCTGGGGCAATGGTATGACAGGTGATTCCATATCTAACCTGAAAGGTGGCGTTTATGCCGTTCATATAACGGATAGTCTTGGAAAAGATACTACCCTTTCGTTTATCATTCCTGCCCCTGCTTGTCAAGTTGTTATCGAAAATCATTTCACACCTAATGGTGATGGATATAATGATACATGGTCTATTTCTTATATAGAAAGGTATCCTAATTTCTTGTTGCAGGTGTTTGACAGATGGGGGCAAATAGTACATACGCAAAGACATGAATACTTCCCTTGGGATGGAACCCAGTTAGGTTTAAAACTACCTGATGCTACCTATTATTACATCTTTGTTTATGATCAAGGGCATTCATCTCAATTTGAAAAAGGAAGTGTAACCATTATAAGATGAAGATTAAAAGACATATCTGCTTCATTTTATTATGCATGATTGTTGTTTGTTCCATCGCACAACAAACACCAACCTATACACAGTTTGTGCTAAATCAATATGGTTCTAATCCTGCTTATGCAGGCACTAACCTTGGCGCAGAAGCTGTTGCCGGAGAAAGAATACAATGGCTTGGTTTTGCTAACGCACCTGTAACAACCTTTGGTAGTTTTACGTATGCATGGAGAGGAGGCGGAGATTATAATTACAAATCTAAACAAGCGGTTGGTATTTATGTAGAAGATGATAGGGCAGGGGGCTTCTCTTCAAAGTCGGCTTATCTTTCCTTCTCGTATCATACTAAAGTATTTACCGGCTTAAACATAGCAGCAGGTATTTTTGCAGGCATCAGACAGGTGGGCTTGACTAATTTAATAAACGACCCTAACGACCCCATTCTAAATGATAAAAAAACAGCTTCCTTAGTTACCCTATATCCGGATATAATACCCGGCATGCGTTTTTATACCAAGAAACTTTTTATTGATGTAAGCATAAAACAACTCTTTAAAAATGATTTACAGCAAGGGTCTGTTCAAATAGGTAGCCCTGTAAGTAAACTAAACCCAACCTATACCTTTATTGCCAAACGTAAAATACCGCTTGGCGATAATACTTGGATGTTGGTTCCTGCGGTTAAGGTGCAATCTACCTTTACAAATATCCCACTTATTGAAGGAAACGCCATGTTGTTTTATGCCAGAACGGTTGGTGTGGGTGCATCCATAAGAGGCACAGGGTTTGCCTGCGCCATTTTTCAGATAAAAATTGCGAAGAATATTATTGCAGGCTTTGGTTATGATTATACCATTAACAGGTTTCACACGGCAGCTGCCAATACCCTTGAGTTTATGTTAAGCCTTACTCCGGGTGGGTTTGGTGATGATAAGAATATAGGCAATAGAAAAGTAGCTAATTGCCCCGACTTTAATTTCTAAATTATTTATACCGAGGCCGTAACTGCCCCGCCCGAGATAGCGATGTAGTAGTTAGCGCAATACATGCCTAATAATACCAACAGAATGTTTTTTACTTTATCGTTATAAAATATATCGTAGCTGTATTTAAATTTAGTCCAGTCGAAACAGGGGATGAATTGTATAACCTCCTGCTCTTTGGCATTCTCAATCACGTACTTGCTGTTCAGCATACTTTTACGTTTAAAGATGTATTCTTGTCCGTCTTTAAAGTTGAGTGTCATTTGCCCTTTCCAATTCATTTTAAAGGTAGCTACTTCTTCACTTCCTTTATATACCGCAAAGGTTGCACCCAATAAACCTGTTGGTCTTACTTCATAGTGTTCTTTACCTGCTTCAAGCTCGGCACTATATGAGAACCATTTTTTATAGCTTAAACTCCCTAACTTCTCTGCTCCATCATGCAGCTCAAAGTTTCTCGAATCTGTACATGTTACTTTCATTTTCTTATTTAATCATTTTTAGTTGTTGTCATTTCGACCGTAGGGAGAAATCTATTCTTTAGATTTCTCAATCGTGCCTCCTTCGAAATGACAAGGGTGCTTTTCTATTTAACTATTACTACTTTCTTATTAATTTTAACTTCTGAATTTTGAATTAGAATATCATATACTCCTTCACTTAAACCGCTTACATCAATATCGGTTGCTTTATCCGAAGTAATATACTCCCCTACAAAATTACCAAACATATCTATAAGCTGTATATGAGTTTCCTCATTTATTAGCAGACCATTAACATTTATTATATCCTTGGCAGGGTTGGGGTAAACCTGTACCTCATTATTTATATTGTATTGTTCTATGCCTGCAACAGCAACAGGGCAACCATTTGTGTTACCTGCTGTGCAAAGGGGTACTACTAAATCAGTAGAACTCATAGCGGGAGTATGATTGGGTAAACAATTATAAGGGTTTGGGTCTATATACAAAGTAGTTATAGAATTGGGGAAAGTTGGGAAACATACTATGTTATTACTATCGCAGCCTAAAAAACCAAGTGTATCAGGTAATACAGGAAGACTTGTTAAAGAATTATGAGTACACCCTAACTCAAGAAGTGAGTTAGGTAAAGACGGTAGACTTGTTAATGAATTATCACTGCAATCTAAGATTTGAAGTGAATGAGGTAAAGTAGGGAGACTTGTTAAGAAATTATTCTCACACTCTATATAAGTAAGTGAGTTAGGTAAAGCAGGAAGGCTTGTTAAGGAATTTTTACTGCAATATAAAAAAGCAAGTGAATGAGGTAAAGTAGGGAGATTTATTAAAGAATTATCGCTACAAAATAAAAAAGTTAGAGAGCTTGGTAAAGTAGGAAGATTTGATAAGGCATTACCATAACAAAGTAAAGTATCAAGTGAATTAGGTAAAGTCGGAAGACTTGTTAAGGCATTACTACTACAATCTAGCCAGGTAAGAGAAGTAAAATATTGAATACCACTTAAATTAGAAATAAAATAACCAAAAGCTTCAATTGAATGGGTAGTAGTTGTAACCAACATACTTGCTTTGTTTAAGGAATCTCCTTTAAAAGCAGTTGGCACTATTGTTTTTAGGTAATGTACAAAGTTAGAGTCGGGTATGGCTACATAAGAGGTTTGCGCGGTGCAGAAGCAAGAATTAAGGGAAATGAAAATTAAGAGCGTCATTCCGAACTTGTTTCGGAATCTCAACAGATGCTGAAACGAGTTCAGCATGGCGACATTAAAGACTATCTGTGCTAATCTGCGAAATCTGTGGCTCGTCTTCATCTTATCTGTTTTAAAGGCTAAATTACTAAAAATGGAGATAATGGCATATAAATTAGCGTAAAAAGCACCTGCAAGCAACTTGAATTGAAGTTGATTCAACTTTAACCGATATAAAAACGACTTGAAACCACATCACTCCGAATTAAATCGATACCGGAGCAACTTGAATCCACATCGCATCGAGTTGAATCCATATCACTCTGACTTGAATCCATACCAGAGCGAGTTGAATCCATATCGGAGCAACTTAAATCCATATCGCATTGTGTTAAATCCATATCGTACTGATTCGAATCCATATCACTTTGACTTGAATCCATATCACTCCGAGTTGAATCCATATCGCGCCGACTCGAATCCATATCGATTCGTGTTAAAGTAAGGTGCAATCTGTTAAAATTGGGGTGCGGGAGAAGTAATTTAACATGTATCAGGGTGCATAAACAGCTAGCAGGTAATGATACCTGATAAATGATGCTTGTTACCTGTTACTTAATCAGTATGCTTAGTTGTCTCTTCTATAACGTTGGTTTGCTTCTTAATATCTTCTTTTATGGAGTTCATGTTTTGCTGTATATCCTGCTGTATGCCATTGGTGGCATCTTTAAACTGACGTATGCCTTTGCCTAAATTACGCATCAGGTTGGGCATTCCTTTACCGCCAAACAACAGCATAACGGCCAATACGATGACGAACAACTCGCCTCCGCCCAGGAAATCAAATATGAGGAAAATAGGCTTAATCATCTTAAAAATCTTTATTTTTTCTGAATTTAAGCAGGGTATAAATGCCTAAACCAAAGATTAAAGCAACAATAAATACAATAAATATCTCAGAGCCGCCAAACTCGTTCATTGTATTCTCAGCAGCTAAAAGAGTAGGATACATTCCGGTTAGCTTTTTACAGATTCTTTCTTGTTAATCAATTGCGCCAATTTACTTACCGCATAATCAATCTCTTCTTTGGTATTGTATTTACTGAAAGAAAAACGCACCGAAGGACGGGTTACATCAACCCCCAAACCACGCAACACATGCGAGCCTTGGTCGCTACCCGAAGAGCAAGCACTTCCACCCGAAGCCGCAATGCCCTGTATATCTAAATTAAACAACAACATCTCTGCATCATCGCTGGGCGGCAAATGCACATTAAGCACCGTATAAAGGCTGTTCTCGTCAATCTCTCCGTTAAACTCCACTGCCGGAATTGTCTTTTTCAACTCCTCAATCATATAATTTTTCAATCCGCGTATATGCGTTTGGTGGGCTTCCATATCTCTGAAACATATTTCCAACGCCTTTGCCAAACCCACAATGCCATACACGTTTTCGGTACCGCCACGCATGTTGCGCTCTTGCGCACCGCCTTGAATAAAAGGCTTTAACTTAACGGTATGGTTAATATATAAAAAGCCAACACCCTTAGGCCCATGAAACTTATGCGCCGCACAGGTTACCATGTGTACTTTTATGTTGCGCAAATCCATCGGGAAATGCCCCATGGTTTGCACGGTATCGCTATGAAAAATAGCTCCATACTTCTCGCATAACTCGCCCACTTTTTTAAACGGAAGCAAAGTGCCAATCTCATTATTGGCATGCATTAAGGATACCAACGATTTTGGATTAGCCGCCAGCAACTCTTCCAGATGTTTTAAATCTACATTGCCTTTTTTATCCAGCTTTACCCAGCTCAGTTTTATTTTACCTTCCTTCTCCAACTCGCACAACAAATGCTCTACCGCATGATGCTCTATTTTAGAAGAAATAACATGCTTAATACCCAAGGTTTCAATAGCTTTCACAATAGCCATGTTATCAGCCTCTGTACCACCCGATGTAAAGAATATCTCCGCAGGCGTAACGTTCAAAAGCTTAGCCACCATCTTACGCGCATTCTCAATAGCCGAACGGGTTTTACGCCCGAACGCATGTATGGAAGAAGGATTGCCAAACTCTTCCTTCATATACGGAAGCATGGCTTCAAAAACTTCGTTATCTAATTTGGTAGTGGCGGCGTTATCAAGGTAAACTTTCATCTAATGCTGCATTAAATTATATCATGCAAAAGTACAATGTTTATTCTGGATTTCCATTGGTTAAATGGCAAGGTTTTTCCTTGCGCTAAGGAAATGTTTTGTAAAAATTACTGCGATGCCCAAAACACACCAGTGTTATTTTATGGTTGCGTATAACCATTCCAATGCGGTAATTCTCCATCACCTGCACTCTGTAGTAAAAATCAAATTTGTTTAGCTTTTTAAGATGGGGTATTTGTGCAATATCTTCTGCCTTCATCATTTGCACTAATACTTTATGTACTTCTTTTGCCAGTTTGCGGTTAGATAACCGGCTCAAGTCCCGATAGAAACTACCCTTAGCCTTTAGCTCCATGCTTTGCTAATAAGCCAAAAACTTTCTCAATAGGCACATCTTCGCTTTTCATGCCTTTCTCAATCCACTTAGCTAATGCTTCGTCTTCTAATTCTTCTTCGGTAAGTACCTGTGCTTTATACCGGAATTTCTTCAACATAGATAAAAAGAAGGTTTCTTCTTTCTCGGGTATATTTACAATAACTGTTTTCATAATTCAAAGATACAATGTTTATTCTGTATTTCATCGCTTAAATAGGGAGGGCTTTTGCTTTACATTTTTTTAGTATATTTGTTTTTATGAAAACAACATTACTTGTTATTTCTATACTCTATTCTGTTTTTCTATCCGGACAGGATACTACGCAAGTAACGGTTCAAAAAAACAAGCGTGTTTATTTAGGTGCAAATTTCTCCCCAGATTATTGTTTCAGAACACTTTTAAATAACGATGGAAGTGCTTTAAGCTCAACTATTATTAGCCAGTATAATACTACTGATAGACCTAAATTTGGTTACACAAGCGGAATAAACCTTGGGTACACGTTAACGAAACATATAAGTTTGGAAGCAGGAATTCAATATTCTAATAAGGGCTTTCAAACCAAACAGACTACTTTGACTTTTGGAGATATGATAGACAGAAGGAGGGGTTTTGTTTATAATACAACAAGTTTGTATACAAGCGGAAAAATTGTTTACAGGTATAATTATTTGGATGTTCCATTAAAAGTAAACTTTGTTTTTGGTAAAAAGAAACTGCATTTAATCAGTAGCGTTGGTATAGCTACAAACATACTTATGAGTGCAACCAATACTTTTGTGGGTGTGGATAGCACGGGTAAATCAATAAAGAATAGTAGTGTTACAACAAGTACCTATAACAGAATTAATCTTTCGCCTATGGTAAGTTGTGGTATTGAGTATGTAATTAATACTAAAATGTTTTTTAGAATTGAACCAACGTTTAGGTATGCCATTCTAAGAGCATCTGATACTCCTGTTACAGAACATCTTTGGAATGCTGGGCTAAATGTTAGCTACTATTTTAAGATTTAGCTAAAGCCCGCCGTTGTATTCAACGGAACGCCCGGTTAGATAGTAAGGTTTTGTATAAAGCTTAACGTCTTATTAATCTCTGCATACATAATTTTATCATGTTCTATAAACGCAACTTTCTTGCGGTATTCGCTTATAGTCTTTTCAATATGCGGAGATGATTTTAAAGGCCGTCTAAACTCCAATGCCTGTGCTGCATTCATAAACTCAATGGCCAGCACTTTGTAGGCGTTTTCAATTACTTTATAACATTTAGTAGCCGCATTGGCACCCATAGAAACATGGTCTTCCTGTCCGTTTGACGAAACAATACTATCCACCGAAGCAGGCGAACACAATTGTTTATTCTGACTCACAATAGAAGCAGCCGTGTATTGCGTAATCATCATTCCCGAATTAATACCCGGCTTGGATGATAAGAACGGAGGTAACTTACGTATGCCCGAAACAAGCTGAAAGATTCGTCTTTCGGAGATGTTGGCTAACTCAGCAATACCCATAGCTAAATAATCTAAACCTAAAGCAAGTGGTTGTCCGTGGAAATTCCCACCCGAAATAATTTCATCTTCTTCAGGGAAGATTGTAGGGTTATCGGTTACCGAATTAATCTCAGTCTCCATAATTTCCTGCACATGTCTTACCACATCTTTGGTAGCCCCATGCACCTGTGGTATGCAACGGAAAGAGTAAGGGTCTTGCACCTGCTCTTTTTTAAGTGCCGTAATTTTACTTCCTTTTAAATATTCTTTTACGGCTTTGGCAGTTTCTATTTGTCCTTTATGCGGACGAACGTTTTGTATCAATTCACTAAAGGGGTCAATCCTTCCTATGAAAGCATCCAAGGCTAAAGCACCTATAAAATCAGCCAGTTTATTAAGATGATTGCTTTTTAGTACACACCAAACTCCATAAGCACTCATAAACTGCGTGCCGTTAAGGAGGGCTAACCCTTCTTTAGATTGTAGTTTAATGGGACTAAGCTTTAACTTCTTATACAGACTTTCTGTGCTTGTCTTTTTGCCCTGATAATAAACCTCACCCAAACCCAACAAAGGCAATGTAAGATGTGCCAACGGGGCTAAATCGCCAGAAGCACCCAAAGACCCTTGCTGGTATATAACAGGAAGAATATCATTGTTGTAAAAGAATAGAAAACGATTTGCGGTATCTATACTCACGGCAGATTTACCGTAAATAAAATTTTGAATTTTAAGCAGCAACATCAGCTTAACCGCATCTTGAGGAACTTCATCTCCCATGCCACAGGCATGTGATTTAACCAAGTTCTCCTGCAATTGTTGCAACTCATTATTCGGGATAATAACATTGCAAAGAGAACCAAACCCTGTGTTTACACCATAGATAGGCTCTTTTTGTGTGGCTTGTTTTTTATCTAAGTAAGCGCGACATGCTTTTATGTTCTTTATCGCATCAGCAGAGAACTCCAGTTTTACATCATTTGCTACAATCTTCTCAACATCAGAAAGGCTAATTTTCTTTTTCGGATTCAGTGTAAAAATCATCCGGCGAAGATACAAGAAAAGAGAGAAGATTTAAGCCAAAATCTCGTCAAAACAATGGCAAACGTATGCAATCATTTCTTCATTAATCATAGGGGTTACACCAATCCAAAAAGTATTATTTACAATAATATCTGTATTGGTTAAATCTCCCACAACACGGTAATTAATGTTCTTGAAATATGGTTGTTTTCTTAAATCACCGGCAAATAACAAACGGGTGGCTACTTTCTTATCATTTAGTTTTTGTACCAAATCATTCCGAGTAATACCTGCATTATCTTTTACGGTAAGCAGAAATCCAAACCAGGATGGTTCTGAGTTTTCAGTAGCCTTTGGTAATATTAGTTTACCTGCATGTTTGGCTAAACCCTTACTTAGTAAATCAAAATTCTTTTTTCGGGTTGCTACAAAACCATCTAACTTTTGAAGCTGTGCTAAGCCAAGCGCAGCCTGCATATCAGTTATCTTTAAATTATAACCTATGCGGGAGTAAATGTATTTATGATCATAACCCATAGGCAAATCACCCAACTGCTGACAAAAACGTTTACCACAGGTATTGTCTTTACCAGGTTCGCACCAGCAATCACGACCCCAGTCTCTAAACGATTCTGCAATAGTTTTTAATTTAGCATTAGACATAAACACCGCACCACCTTCGCCCATCGTAATATGATGTGCAGGATAAAAACTTAAAGTAGCAATATCTCCAAAGGTACCTACATGTTTGCCTTTATATTTAGCGCCTAATGCATCACAGCAATCTTCTAATAACCATAAATTATGCTTATCGCAAAATGCGGTAATGGCATCTAAATTAAAGGTATTACCAAGGGTATGGGCAACCACAACTGCCTTGGTTTTGTTACTTAAGGCTTTTTCTAAATGTGTTATGTCAATTTGATAGGTAGGTATATCCACATCCAAAAAAACCGGAATAGCACCAAACTGCACAATAGGATTAATAGTTGTAGGAAAGGATGCAGCCACAGTAATTACTTCATCTCCCGGCTTAATAGCTTTATCTCCCAATTCTTTAGCAGTTAAGGTAGCAAAGGCAACCAAATTAGCTGATGAGCCACTGTTAACTGTAATGGCAGATTTTACATTGATATATTTAGCCAATTTTTTTTCAAACTCAGTATTAAATTTTCCGGTAGTAAACCATGCATCCAGTGCAGAATCTGTAATGTATTGAAGCTCGGTATGGTCAAATACTTTTCCACTTACAGGAACCGACGATTCTCCGGCGACAAAAGCTTTTTCTTTAAAGGCTTCATCATGGTATTCTTTAATTAAAGAATGTATCTGGTGTTTTATATCTAATAATTTCGACATGCTATTTGTTGCAATATGCTTTTATTTGTTCAACCCTGCAATCATACAGATTTTTATTTTCTAATTCCTGCAAGTATCCGTCAATAGTAAACTGTATGGTTTCTTTAAAATTAAGCTTTGGCTTCCAGTCTAAATTCTTTACTGCTTTATCTATATTGAGTTGAAGTAAGTTTGCTTCGTGTAATTTTTCTTTTGAAGAGGATACTTCTGTTTTTATGGCAGGGATTATTTTCTTCACTTCATTAACTACGTCGTTTACAGTATAAGTTTCATTGGGATAAGGACCAAAATTCCATCCACCTGAAAAAGATTTCCCCTTACTAAGAAGTTTCTCTCCTAATTTTAAATACCCGAATAAAGGTTCTAGTACAAATTGCCAGGGTCTTACTGATTGAGGGTTTCTGATAATGGAAGTTTCTTTGTTTTTATATGAACGCATGATATCGGGAAGAATGCGGTTGTCAGCCCAATCCCCTCCACCAATAACATTTCCAGCTCTTGCCGAAGCAATATTGGCAGTTCCATCTTTTGAGAAAAAAGATTTTAAATAAGAATTAGTAATCAATTCCGAACAACCTTTTGAAGCACTATATGGGTCATCTCCACCCATTTTGTCTTCTTCTGTATAACCGATTGATTGTTCAATATTTTGATAGCACTTATCAGTTGTAACATTTACAGCTGCCCTAACCGAAGGGCAATTTCTAACGGCTTCAAAGAAACTAACTGTACCCATTACATTTGTTTCAAAATTATAATGGGGGTTGTTATATGATTCTATAACTAGAGGCTGAGCTGCTAAATGAAATGCTATGTCAGGTTTTGTTTCATTAAAATATCGCTGTAGTTTTTCCTTATTGCGAATATCGCTATCTATATGCTGAATTTGAGAAGCAAGGTTTGTAGTAACATAATTATCCTGCTTGGTAAGTGGGGGAAGAGCATATCCATAAACATCAGCACCTAATTCTTTTAACCAAATACAAAGCCAAGAACCCTTAAATCCAGTATCTCCGGTAACAAGTACTCTTTTGTTTTTATAAATGTTACTGAATAAATCCATCTCTGATTATTTCCAAACTTTCCATTCGGCCTTACCGCTTTCCCAATATTCATTTAAGTCTTGCTTATCTTTAAGTGTATCCATCGGTTTCCAAAAACCATTGTGTTTAAATGCCACCAACTGATTATCTTTTGCTAAATGCTCTAAAGGTTTTTGTTCCCAAATAGTAGCATCATCATCAATGTATTTAAAAATCTGAGGTTCACAAACGAAGAATCCGCCATTAATCCAGCTTCCATCTCCTTTAGGTTTTTCAAAAAAAGATTCTACTTCATTTTTAGTGTTAATTCCCAATGCACCAAAACGCCCGCTTGGCTGAACTGCTGTTACGGTAGCATATTTTTTATGTGCTTTATGTGTTTTTAGCAACTCAGAAATATTAACATTACTAACTCCATCTCCATAGGTTAGCATAAAGGTTTCGTTATTTACATAAGGCTCTATACGTTTAATGCGCCCGCCTGTCATGGTGTCTTTACCTGTATCTATCAAAGTAATTTTCCAGTTTTCAGAACCTGATTTATGTATTTCCGTTTGATTTTTCCCTAAATCAAAGGTTACATCCGCATGATGCAAAAAGAAATTAGCAAAGTACTCTTTTATAACATGCCCTCTATATCCCAAACAAACTACAAACTCATTAAAACCATAATGGGAGTATATTTTCATGATATGCCACAATATAGGTTTTCCACCTATTTCCACCATAGGCTTTGGTCTGATATCTGTTTCTTCTGAAATGCGAGTGCCTAAACCGCCTGCGAGTATAACAACTTTCATCTTAAAAATTTCAATAAAGGACGAAAATAAAATTAGTATTACAAAACAAGTTAGTTAAAATACTTTTATGCAAATACTAGCCTTTATTCTCTGTAGGCTTACCATCGTTGTATTTAGAAGGGCATTTCATTAAAATATCATTGGCATGAAATTCTCCGTTTTGCATTTTACCAATAATAACAACCTGTTCAGAGCGCTCAAAGTCCTGCGGTTTATTTTTATGTAACACTACCTTGCGCTCCTCACCTTTGGTATCAATCATATAAAAAGTAAATTCATCCGTATTTATAGCAGGGTTATATTCGGTTGCTTTTTGTTTATCGCATTTACCTACCACGTGGTATTCTGTATCAGGGTTTTCGTTGGCTAATTTAAAATCGGCATAGGTACTGCTACTGCCTAGTGTAGCTATCAATGCACCAATGGCAACAGCTACAATTACGATAATGGCTATGTGTGTCTTTTTCATTTTACTTT
>CAJCJB010000302.1 GCA_903970545.1 Candidatus Saccharimonadota bacterium
TTACCCACCCTTGCAATATGCACTAACAGGTAATATACCGCCGTTTCATACTTTTGTAGTAGTTAATGCAGATGCACCGAGTTCGACTTTAAAAAGTAAAGCTAACCAACTGATTAAGAACTTTAATTTTAACGGTAAAAATGCTATTTCATTAGAGTATTCTAATACCATAGGCATTCTCTTAGATAAAATAGGAGATTACGCCATTCCTTTTACGGATAGCGGTTGGGTAGTAGGTACAGGCAGCACAAGAAATCACGACTTGGTAAGGTTAAAAGCTGTTGCACAAGGAAATGTTCAATGGGCATCTGCTCAATATGAGTGGCAAGTGTATCCTATGGACACCTATACTAATTTGGGGTGGGATAGTTCGATGTGCGACCCTAAAGACCCTGATTTAATTTTAAGTATAGCTAACCCGAATACGTCATGCGGTGGGACTACCTCATATTTTCAGTTTGATGTGATGGCAAACTCCTATCCAATAAGTACACAATTTAATTATTGCCACTTTCATATTTATTATGATACAGCAGTCTTTGGTAATATTAGTAACGTAACGGCTATGCAAGGGAGTTCTTTTTCAGGTAACGGCTATAATAATCCCATCATTAGCGCACCTTCACCTACTGTATTAGATATACAATTTGGTGATTCTACTACTGCTATTACACCTGGTACTGTGATTTCATCACCAGTTACATTACTTACAATTTTTTTACCGATTAAAAGCTGCCTTACATCTAATGTTTATTTTACGGATACTACCTCTATTGGCTATGACTTTTTTGTAATTTATGATAGCATTCCCATAACAGGTCTTGATTCATTCCCTAATGGAACCTACACCTATTATAACCCTCATGATTGTAACCCTTATGATTGTAATCCCTATGACTGTAATCCCTATCAGTGTAATCCCTATCCGTGTGATGATACTTTAACATGTTACCAAACATGTTATCAAACATGCTACCAAACCTGTTATCAAACCTGTTACGATAGCACACAGAATTATACAACTTATACCGTTACTACCGGTTGGAACGTTACTTCTATGGTTTTTAATTATACAAAGGCTTATTATTCGGGTGGAAGCACCACAGCATCTTTGGTATGCCCAATAAATATAAGTGGGATTTCTTCGTCGCCGCTTTTCCCCAACGGTCCGGTTGCGGGAGCAAGTGATATAGTTACCATAAGCGGGCAAGGATTTGGCAATCAGCAAGGTAGAATTACAGTTACGGATGCCAATGAAGGAGTAGCACTTCTGTTAGATAGTACGCGTGATTATAGTAGCTGGACTGAGAATCAAATAACAATAAAACTACCATCTGCAATGCTTGCACCAGACTCATTGCTCACTCCGGGCAGTGGGCCAATTTCTGTAAAGAATATCTGTGCTAACTCAGCAACAGATAATCTCACTGTTTATTATAATATCCTCAACTCTCATACTATACCTACAAATCGAAAGTTAAGGGCAAATATTGTAAAAGAAGCTAATTCACCTGGAAGTTATTATTTCCGCTGCGATACAAGTATAACTCATAATGATACAGCATACGCTGCTGTAAAGGCAGCGATAAGACGTTGGAATTGTGTTACGGGCGTAAACTGGATTGTAGGGCCTCCCGATTCATTGCCAAATAATAACATAGTAAATGGTGTTTGCGATATTTATTTTACTGATTCAACTGGTCTTCCATCATCTTCCAGCCTTGCTAACACTACAAATCACTACCCTTGCCTATTTGGTAATGAAATTTTCCAGTATGATGCTGATTTAGCAATCTTGAAAGATGTGTCTGGTGTCTATTTTTGGGATTTTAAGGATACCATATCAGGTACGGTAATGTCTCCAAATGCTTATAGTTTTTATGAGGTTGTACTACATGAACTTGGGCATGTACATTTGTTAGGCCATGTGAATGATTCGACTGATTTAATGTATAGAACCAGTTTTCACGGCAAACATATAAAGGACATAACAACGTGGCCGTCATCAGACCAAGCCGCTGCCCATAATGTAATAGACTCCAGTTCTTCTGTTTATATTGGTTCATGTGGATACTCACAAATGATTCCTACATCTGCCGGTTGCTCTTCGCTTGGCATTGAAACTATAACAGCACTCGTTGGGCAGCTTAATGTATTCCCAAATCCTTCTGACGGAGATGTTACTATAAGTTATCAATTAAATACAAATGCTTTAGTTCAGTTTAAACTAATGGATTATTTGGGTAGGGAGGTATTGAGCATGAACAATGGTAGGAAACCCGAAGGAATTAACAGCGAACGGGTAAATATTGCTAACTTAGCTTCCGGTATTTATTTTTTAGTAGCTAATATAAATGGGGCTTCTCAAACAGTTAAAATTATTAAACCATAAAAACTAATATTATGAATACAATAAAAAAAATTATCGCATTAGCAATATTTATTTTCTGCACTTGTTTTTTGTACGCGCAAAAAATGGGATTTAATACTTCAGAAGAGAAGTTGAATTTCCAAAAAAGAATAATGAGTAGTTCGTCATTTATTTTTGAAGGTACGGTTACAAGCCAAAAATGTTATCGTCAATCTCCCAATGGAACTATACTTACCTGCTCTACCCTTGAAATTACAAAGATTTTTAAAGGTAGTGGTCAGATTAAACTGGGTACTATAAAATTAATAACCCAACAAGGTGGAAGTATTCCTGAAGAACATCCTAACAATGAAGAATACGTCGCCGAAACAGTAAGTGATGGAGCAAGAAGTGGAATAGGTAAAGGTACATATCTTGTTTTTGGTAACCTTGCAGGTTCATCCATGTTAGGTAGCCCAAATTCACCTACGAAAACCGCTACAACAAATAATACACTTGTTATACAAGTTTATGATTTAATTGACTTAAAAAAGCTCTCTTGGTCTTCTGTAGAGGTGAATTTTAAAACAATAAATGAACTTTATTCTTTTTTGAATGATAACGGGGGCTTAACGGTTCAAGAAGAAAAGAAATAATGACTAAGAAAATTATCGTAGCAGCAGTTTTCATTTTATCCTTGTATCTTAAGGTAAATGCGCAAACTTTTGTAGCCATACCCGATTCTAACTTTGTACACTACCTAAAAACTATTATACCAACTGCATTTAAGGGAGATTCTTTAAATACAAGTGCTGTAGTTCAATTTAGACTAATGGACTATACGGGCAGAGAGATATTAAACATAAATAGCGGTAAGAAATCCGAAGGAACTAATAGCGAACGGGTAAATATTGCTAACTTAGCTTCTGGTATTTATTTTTTAGTAGTTAATATAAACGGGGAATCTCAAACAGTTAGAGTTATTAAACCATAAAAAACTAATATTATGAATACGACAAAAAAAATTATTACAATAGGATTTTGTATTTTATTCTCTAATTTTTCCTTTTCACAAGGAAGTGTTGACCACAAAGACCCTAAACAACGGTTACGGCAACAAAAAAATGTAATAAGTACTTCTCCATATATTTTTGAAGGGGTATCAATCAATCAAAAATGTTACCGAACAAAATATGGGGTGTTAACCTGTGCTACGGTACAAATTACAAAAATCCTGAAAGGAAATGGGCAAATTACACTTGGTACTATAAAGGTTATTTTCCCAGGTGGCAGCATTCCTGAAGAACATATAGGTCAAAAAGAATGGGTCGAAGTAAGTTCTGAGGCTGACAATCAAAGTATACGTGCAAACGATACTTGTGTTGTGTTTTGTTCTATTGCTGATACTTCAATATTGGGAGATGCAAAATCTCCTACAAAAACTAATTTGGCGGAAAATACCCAAGTATTACTTGTTGGCAATAGTATTAATTTTGAATCTAAACGACATAATAAGAATCCAAGTACTATACCTTTAGCTTATTGGTGGGGTTCTAATTTTCAATCAAAAGACGAACTTTATGCTTATCTAAAAGATAATGGTGGCTTAACGGTTCAAGAAGAAAAGAAATAAACCATACACAAATTGTAAGATTAATGAAAACGCTTAGCATAATTATCCTGATTGTTTTTATTGGATTTAATATTCAACCAATAAATGCACAAATTATAACAACTGTTGCAGGTAATACCACAGGGGCGTATTCAGGAGATGGAGGGCAGGCTACGGCAGCAGAATTACATCATCCTACAAACGCCATTTTTGATGCTTATGGAAATATGTATATTTCTGATTCGGGTAATAACAGAGTGAGAAAAGTTAATACAGCAGGTGTTATAACTACAATAGCAGGTACAGGAACGGCAGGATATAATGGAGATGAGTTTCAAGCTACTCTTGCAGAATTAAGTGAACCTCACGGCATAGCTCTTGATGCTTTTGGTAATCTTTATATTGCCGATTTACTTAATAATAAAATAAGAAAAGTAAATACAGCAGGAATTATAAGCACTTTTGCCGGAAACGGAACACAAAGTTACAGCGGAGACGGAGGACCTGCAACTGCGGCAGAATTAAATACACCGGAGAATGTAATAGTTGATACTTTGGGTAATTTATATATTGCAGATGGCGTAAATGCCAGAATAAGAAAAGTAAACACAGCAGGAATTATTAGTACGATTGCAGGTATCGGAGGGGCTTGGGGTTACAGTGGAGATGGGGGACAAGCCACAGCAGCCCAATTAAGTAACCCTGACGGATTAGCATTTGATGCTTTTGGAAACCTTTACATTGCTGACCAAAACAACAATAGGATAAGAAAAGTAAATACGGCAGGAATTATTATAACCATAGCAGGAAATGG
>CAJCJB010000303.1 GCA_903970545.1 Candidatus Saccharimonadota bacterium
GCAAGGCGCATAGATAAGATAAAAGAATACATCTTAAAGAAGCTGCCGGAAGAATGCGGGGTGTATTATTTCAGGGACAAAGACGGAGAAATAATATACATCGGTAAAAGCACTAATATGTATAACCGTGCCATGAGCCATTTTAATACGCATGAAAAGAAAGGTAAGAAGATGCTCAATGACTTGTATAACGTTGATCACGTTCAGACGGGAAGTGAGTTGATTGCTCTGCTACTTGAATCAGAAGAAATTAAAAAACACAAACCTAAGTATAATCGTATGCGTAAATCAGATCTCTTTACGCATAGTATCATCACATGGCAGGACAAACAAAACATTATCAACTTTAAGATTGTTCCCTATGAAGAAGCTGAGAATCCGCTTCTTTCATTTACTACTTATGCAACAGCAAGGGAACGGGTAGAATCATGGATTGAAGAACATGAGCTTTGTATTAGATACTGCAACTTAGTAAGTGAAGATGCCATTTGCTTTAACCATCAGATTAAAAAATGTAAAGGTATTTGTGCAGGTGAAGAAGGAATAGAACCATATAACACAAGAGCTATCAAGATTGTAAACGAGTATTCTTTTAAGGATGAAAACTTTGTGCTTATTGATAAAGGAAGAACACTTGATGAGAAATCAATAGTATTAGTAGAGGATAGAAAGTATGTTGGCTACGGATACATTGACCAAACAACTCAGGCAAACTCATTGGAAGAAATCAGAGATATTGTAAAGAGCAAAAACTACTACCCTGATATGAATGACCTTGTAAGAGGCTGGCTCAAGAATAAGAGTGCGAATAAGATTGTATTGGAGAAAGTGCCGAATGAATTGTAGGGACAAGAGAATTTTAAGAAAATATTCTGTGCTTTACAACACGGTGAAATCCTCCAAGTTAGCTGCCATGTAGGCTGTCGACAGATAATGGTTCTTTAATACTTCATCAGAAGAACTTCCTGTAAATAATTTTGCATTAGGTCCAGCAGCCATTGTTAACCGAGTAATGAATGTTTTTCGCAACACACCAAACTCCAATGGCCTGTCAGTAGCAAGTTTAATATAGTGGGCAAAGCACCGGCTTAGTAAATCCATAGAACGCTTTAGCTCCTGATTATCTGGACGCTCAATAATATAAGACGAAGAGTTTTTCTTTTCTTCATAACCTAATTCATTCAATAGGGATAATAAACCTTTCGTTACCGGAATATACTTTACACGTCCACCGTCGCTTCGTCCTGCCATAATCCTGTTCACCTTTAAGTTATCTATTTTGCATACCAGTTTATTGCCGTCAATCGGAACTATATCCGACCAGGATAAAGTCAATAGCTCTTCCCTACGCAAGCCTGTTTCTAAAGCCAGTCTGTATGCTGAAACGAGCCAGGGACGGTACATGCTTTTCTTTGTTTTCTTATTCCTACTATTCTCTGGTGTGATGACAGTAAGAAATCTTTCAAACTCAGTTTTGCTTATAAGGCTAATATCTTTCTTTACAGTATGAAGTTCAACATGGTTAAATGGATTAGCTATTTGTAAATCTTTAATTCTTATACACCAGTTAAACAGTGTCTTCATGATGCTGATGTGCTTATTATAAGATCGTGTTCCAAAATTAAACTCATTTAAAAGATACTCATGGAAGACACTAACATGTTCATCTGTAATCTCCTTCGGCTGACATATCTGATTGAATGCTGAGTGAAAAACTGCCAAAGTGTTATATTACTGAGCTGGCAAGAACGCAGGCTCAGATAAGGGAAGAGATTCGATGCAATTAGAAATGGTTTTGTCCAGCCTTAGCGTTCAATAATTAAAATCTCTCGGTTCCCCGTTCAGTTCTCTTCCTTTCAGAATTCTTTCCTTCATGTCATCGCTGTTTTTATCTTGCGCCGGATTACCTACAGGAGCTTTATGCAGATTTAGATTAAGCTCTCGCTTGGCAAGGTAGTTGGCATAAACATCATCTAACATATCGGCAACTTTAGTATTTTTAAACTTTTGCGCACAGCGTATAATGGCTTCGTACCAGACAAGGCCTCCTTCCATATAGACAGGTTCATCGGCGTCTTTGAGTGTGAATATGGCGTCATTAACAGCCTCTTCACTATAATATTCATCGGGTTTCTGGTGTTTTTCAGATAACCAGCCCTGATGAAGTTTGCAGAGGTAATCGTTTTCAAACTGCTCCATAAAATCGGTATAAGCAGAGCCATCATACGTAACAAGCGGCATAAGAAACGGCACGGGAGCCACGGCATCAACAGGTTGTGGAGGCGGTGGGAGTGGGTTTTTACGAACCCAATCGTAATAAATATTTTCGTAATAAGTTTCTTTGCCTCCACGTGTATCAGGCAACAGCAGTAAAGCACCGGTGCCCAGACATCCATCATAATACTCGTACCACTCCGGCATAAACTCGCGGTCGCCCTCTTCGTTCTGCTCCATTATCCTGTCATAGTCCTGCCAGGAACACATAAACCATTTTGTCCCTTCTGAAAAATTATCGCTCAACAAAAACTGTTTCATGGCATTTATTTCTGCGGGTGTAATTTCATCAATAAAAGGGCATAGCTCCAAGTTATCATCCCAGTATTCAAACTGATGGCTGACACTTATTTCAGGAATAGATATTTTCTCTGCTCTCCATAGCAGTTGTTGGTTAAACAGTTTTTTGTGCAATATCAACTCCAGCATTTTTTCTGCACTCTTACGCCATCCCACCACTTTCGGCGGTTCATCTATGTAAAACTCCCAACCGCTAACCAAGCCAACTTTGTGTTGCACGTATTGTTTTATAAATGCTTCCACGCTATCAGGACTGAATTTTATAAAGTATTCTTTGTAAGCCGGGTTCTCCAACATATCTTTCTCAAATGCTTCCTGTATCGGTTTAAGAGCCGCCTGTTTCTCCGTAAAGTCTTCGGGTAGTTTGCTATAATGGTAAGGCAGTTGTTGTAAGGCACTGTCTTTGTCTTTATGTTCTTTCAACCGTTTGTCCAGTGTTTTGGGTGGATCAGGTCTCCAGTCAGGACTAAAGAGCGATTTTAATACTTCTAAACCTGTTCTACGGTCTTTGTATTGCTTAGCTTTCTTTTCATCGCCTCTGTCGTTATATATTTTATAGAGGCGGTCGCAGGCACGAGATGCCAAGTCTTTTAATTCGGGAAGAACATCTTCCTGATTAAGTTCTGGGGCATTTAATATTCTTTCATACCAGATGATGGCTTGTTCTTCATCCTTGTGCTCATCCAAATAAATATTGCCTATCCAAAGATTTATGGTTGCACCCAAGTTTCGGTCATTGCCTAAGAGGTGATGTTCGCTGTTATAATTTGCTTTAGCAGCTATGTGTAGGTAGTTAAGCGCATTCTCCAAATCCTTCTCTTCTTCCATGTAATAGGTAGCCATGCTGGTATATGCACGCGGATACTGGTTCGGCCACAACTCTATAATGCGTTGTAGATAAGGCACCGCCTGTTTGTATTGCTTGATGGTGTAATTAATACTTGCCAGTTGTTCAAGCGCTTCGTAAGAATCTTTTGGAGAATCAAAGAGAGGAATCATTTTTTCGTAACAGTCTATCGCCTCGTCATATTTTTTCATTTCCGCATAACACGGTGCAACAATCCGGTAGTAATAGCGCCAGTGCCAGTTTAGCGTCGTTTTATTTTTCGGGTCGGCAGGGTCTTTAAGAAATCCTTCCATCTTCACCATTTTTTTATAGGCAGCAAGAGCCTCCTTTTGTTGTTTGTTTGCCCAATAGCTGGTACCCAGCCTGTGTGCAGCACTTAGACTGTTTGGCGCTGCTTTTAGTGCCAGTTTTGCATTTTCAATGGCCAGTTTAAAATTGCCCTGATGCTCATACATGGTAGAAAGTGCCTCAAAAACATCTGAACGCTCTTGGTCAGTTTTGCTCTCTTGCATCAGTTTGTCATAGATGGCCATGGCATCATCGTAGTTTTTCTCTTCTGTATAAAGAGAAGCCATGCGTTCGTAATACTGCTCTGTCCATATATTGCCATCCTCATCGGGTGTGGTTAACACTTTCTTGTAAGTGACAATGGCATTTTTATAATCCTTCATTTCTATATACAAATCGCCCAAATCTAAAATGCCGTCAATCCATAAAGGATCAACATCAATAGCCTTTTGCATGGCTTCTAAAGCCAGTGGATAGTTTTCTTTCTCTACATAAACCGTTTTTAGGCAACTGTAGTATTCACTCAGGTTATCGGGGTAGCTAACGCAGGTAATGGCTTCCTGTATGCAGGCAAGGGCTTTATCTAAATCTTTCGGGCCATTGAGGTTACGCGAGTGAGGCCATAAGTATATAAAAAACAAGTGTTTCAAAAACAAATCTCTATACTCAGGATATTTTTCCATACCCAGTTTGTTTTTCTGCACACATACTTCATACGAGTCGGTATTATAACACTCTACTTCTGGGTCGTTAAAACTTCTGCCGGTTGCCATGTTTTTTTTGTGATAATTTATATCACCGAAGGTAAGGTTTAAAACATGGATACCCTATTGTTTTCTGTTTAATAAAGTTAAGTAGATGGTTCTAAGGTATAATCTGTTCAATAACCTGTGTTCAAAAAAACAGAGGTTGAACCTGATGTCAGTTTTGGGCAAATTTGCCCAAAATTTTGGCTGGCAGTTTTTAATCGCATTCATATCCTGATGAAACGTACCGGTTTACATTTAGTTACACCCAGATAGGTGTAACTTATCTCGTTTTCATATCCTCCCGTCCCGCTGTGCTATTTGCCTGACGGTATCCTTATATAAATCTGAAGTGTTTAGGAGCTCCGAGATGTGCTCATAATCTGCCGGTAACATATCTGATAGATTTAACGTCCCTCTGAGCTCCTTGGTCAGTTTAAGTATCAAATCGGCTTGCCTCATCTTGCGGCCGGTACCGATGTTGAATTCCTCTTGTAAAAAGTCTCGTTTAGAAGCGCCCATTTTGATGTGTAGTTATTTTATATTCTATATACCCAAGAAATAAAACCTGCCTGTAGTCGTACATATCAAATTTTTAACTACTCTTTAGGCCTCGCGTTGCTCGGCCCACTCTACCTTGTCCTAAACACTTGTTACTTTGTTAAATAAATTTCGGGGGTGTGGATGCCTCTCACATTCTTTCAGAATATAAATAATTCGGGGTCTGACAACCTGTGAAAGCCTTTTAAATCATATAAAATTTATCTAATAACATTTTAAATTATACACCTTACCCAACCGCCCCAATCTTGCTGATGGTTTTATCACACCCAGAGGAGATTGTTTCGCTTTTTCGAAAATTTATTTTCACCTCATGAAGGTGGCTTTATGGCAGCTAACTATAATCGCAACGTATCTAAACGCTAAAATTTTTCGCGGGAAAGAAATTTCTGCTTTCTTGCCAGTGTCACGAAATTCACTGATAAAATCACATTCAAATGAAAACACTAAACCCGGTAAAACAAGAAACTGACATGGGTGTAAATGATATTTACGCTCGTGTTACGCAAAAAATTATTGATGACATGCAAAAAGGCCAGTTGACTTGGCGAAAACCCTGGGGAACAGATAACTGCACCAGCAATGTTATTCGACCAAGGCGATATAATAATATGCCATTTACTGGTATAAATACAATTTTGCTCTGGGACGCTGCAAATGAGAAAGGGTACACATCTCCTTATTGGATGACCTATGATCAAGCTTCGGCACTCAATGGTCAGGTCAGAAGGGGCGAAAAAGGGACACAAGTTGTCCAAATAAGAACCTTAGTGGTTGAAGAAAAACGAATTGACAATAGAGAAAGGTTCAAGAAGATTCCCTTTTTGAGGAAATACTCTGTTTTTAATGCAAACCAAATTGACGGCTTGCCAATGGATTTTTATCAAATTCCCAAACCTACTATTGGAATTGATAAAGGAAAATTTGAAAAAATTGAACTGTTTGTAGAAAAAACAAAAGCGAAAATTGTCACTGGTGCAGAAGCTCTTTACGATAGTTCAAAAGATCGAATTGAAATGCCCCCGGTTACACAATTAAAAAGCGCACAAGCTTACTATGCGACGCTTGCACATGAGTTAAACCATTGGACTGGCCACCCCGCCCGATTGAATAGGAATTTAGACTGGAAGCAGTTCAGCGACATAACTTATGCTAAAGAAGAACTTGTAGCTGAGTTAGGTACATGCTTTCTTGGTGCAGATTTAGGCTTTGCGCCAAAAAAGATAGAGCAGCATGATGCTCATGTGCAATTTTGGCTTGCCGCCTTGAAGAAAGATAAAAGACTTATTTTTCGGGCAGCGTCTAACGCTCAGAGCTCATTGGAATATCTTCATTCTCTTCAGAAATCTCCTATACAAACTCAACAACCAAAACGTGCACCTGCACTCATAAAGGTAAAAAAAGAAAAGGGGAAAGACTTCAGTAGGTTGTTCGAGTTTATTAAGCATCAAAAGGATGAGGTACGCGACTGTTATAGAGACTCACTAACCTTAGGCTTCTTAATTCATCTTTTTGAAGTTTCTGATGGTGATGAACTGGATAAACAATTCACGATTGATATTGTAAATGGCATTGCGAAAGATGCAGGGTTGCGAGAACCAGAGGTTAAAGTTATCGAAAATGGCGTTATCGTAATTGATGATAAAAAGTTTGAGAACTTATTTGATAATGATGTGGAGGATTTAGTTTCTGTTATATTTGATTTTTGTCGTCAATTAGCTATTGAAAAGGGACTTGTTGACAATAGAATACCCACGAGTGAATACAGATCATACTCGGATGAGGAAAAGCATCAAATGAATGAATCAATAGTTGCCGATTTTGTTGAAGCGATTGCAATGCGCGCAGGCTTATACGAACCTGAGATTACAGTAATAAATGGGACAGGTATAAAAATAGAAGGAAAATTATTGCTGTTTCGCGATGGAGTAGAAGATCTCCCTAATTTCATTAGAATCGTTCGAAATTTTTGTGAGCAACTGGTTGGCGAGGAGTGAGAAATTTTCTGGGTAAAATAGAATAATCAACAAGACGAAACAAATCTGCGTTGAAGAAGTATAGTCTTTAAGTACATCGGAATTTACTGATGGATTAAAATCAAAAACCATGATAGAAACACAGCAAACGGAGAAGTTGGAAACGGAAGTAGTAGCTACCGAAGAACAAGAAGTCTCGGTGCAAGAAGAGAGTGTGGTAACTGAAAATCTTGTTCAGGTGCCGTCTAAAGATCACGTGATCAACCCTGAGACAGCGACAGACGGTATAGTAGCAGATGAACCCGGTGCAGAGAAGAAAGAAGTCAGCGCTCCGCAAGATGATAATATCTCACGAGAAAGCGGGGTGTCTCAAGTTGGTGTTATAAATACTAACAGTCTACATGAATTCTGGGAAAAGTCAAATAGCAAATTGGAAGAATTAAACAAGGAGATTACTCCATTAAGAGACCAGATGAATAAGTTGAACGAGCAATGCTCCCTCTTAAAGAGAAAGAGGCAGTCAATTAGAAGTTCGCTTAATTATTATACAAGATTGAAAGGTGGAAATATAATTCCAAAAAAAAGTCTGCCTATTGAAATCTACGATGAAAGATTGAGCGCTCTTGACATAGAGATTAAGAATATAGCGGAAGAGTTAGATTCTTTGTCCGGGCAAATCTCAAATCTATCGGAACAGATTTATCAATTAGAAACTCAGGAGTACCGGATTCGTTTCAATTTGAATAAGGTAAACGAGATTCTTTCATAGAGAAATAAACTAAATTAGAATGGCTTTACGGAGTCATTCTTTTTTTTAAAAAATGCACTTATGAATTTTCGGGATTCTCTCTTAGCTCATCCATGTCATTGCGTGTATAAAACTGCACATAGCCTCCAATATTAATATCTAAAGCTCTTTGCACTACCGCCATCAGGTAATATCTATCTTCAATATCGATAGTCATTATGTTCTTCTTATCCACCAACGTCATTAGCTCTTTTAAAGGCGAGCTGGTTGTTTCTTCCTCTTGGAAATAATCTAACCGGTGTTTAATGTTATCCATTCTTGTAGTTGTTTGTTTTATATATTCCGCATTTAACGGGAATAATAGGGGGGTATAATACGATATTTTGAGTTTCCAAATATGAATTCTATATTTGAGAGGTATGAGTATTATAGAAACTAAAACTGCCACATATAGTATGCTTGATAAAAACATTCTGCTGGTAGTGATGAAAGAAAATGCCGAGATAGATGTGCCGGAAGTGGAAGAAAATTATAATGCTGGCCTGAAACTAACAGGTGGAAAAAGATTTGGAGCACTAATTGACGGGCGTAAATATGTTACTGTTACTCCTGAAGCTAAAAAACATTCTTCACAGCCTACAATGACCAAAGATACTATTGCCCATGCAATAGTTATTACATCGTTGGCAAGTCGTTTGATAGCTAATTTTCTTACAAAGGTTTTTAACCAAAACAAAAATGTGGTAATGAAATTGTTTACGGATTATGATGCGGCATTAAACTGGCTGAGAGAAAAAGTAAAAGAGGAAGAAAGTAGCAAATTATCAAATTGCGTTGAAAACCCATGACAAGTTAAATCAGATTATTATTGATAGTATAGTTCGTAAGCTCTATGATTTATGTTTTTTTGATAATTTTATTTTCCATACCTTTGTGTTTGAAATTCATAACTGCTTAAAAATGACACAAACAATTACTCTCCAACAATATTATAACGAGTACTTACCTAAAGATATAACTAAGAACTGCCAATTATTACCTCAGATGGGGCATTTCAATGTCTTTAAACGTGGTGACGGTATATGCAAGCGTCTCACACAAATTCATCGAGCAGATTTTTATAAAGTTGCTTTGGTTATCGGTACCGGTATATTACACTGTGATGATATAGATATTCAAGTAACCGGACGAGCTTTAATATTTTATAATCCAGCCGTACCTCATTTATGGGAATCTATTTCTGAGAAGCAGGAAGGGTATTTTTGTTTATTTAACAGTCATTTTATCGCCCCTTCATTATCAGATAATAATTTTAGGAACTCGGCTTTATTTAATACAACGCTTAATCCTGTATTCCATCTTTCTAAAAAGCAGTCTGATGACCTATGTTTTATCTTCCAAAAGATGCTGGAGGAAGTAGAAACAGGCTATGTTCAGAAATATGAGATCCTTCATCATTATCTTAATTTATTGATTCATGAGGCTCATAAAATGCAGCCTTCAAATTCTATATCTGAAAAATATACCAATGCTTCGTCACGCATAACCTCTATGTTTATTGAACTACTGGAAAGACAGTTTCCTGTTGATTCCACAGAGCATGAATTAAAATTAAAAACAGCACACGATTTTGCCGACAAGCTTTCTGTTCATGTAAATCATTTGAATCGTGCTGTTAAAGAAATTACAGGCAAAAATACCACTGAAATTATATCTGCCCGAATAGCTAAAGAAGCCCAAGCCCTTTTAAAACACACGGATAATACAGTAGCTGAAATAGCATATAGTCTTGGGTTTGAACACCCATCTAATTTTAATATCTTCTTTAAGAAACAGACCAATAGAACACCTAAGTTGGTACGTGCTACTGCTTAGGTTATTTTGTTAAAATTATTCAAATTGTTTGATTTGAATAACTAATGGTTTGAAATCAATAATTTTTATTCGTGCTATAGCCTGACCTTTGTTGCGTGAAACAATTAGTTTTTATTACGCAGTAAATTTCAGCTAATAGTATGAAAAAAGTAACTCAAATAATTATCGCCCTTTACCTCCCAATCTTTGGAATGGGTATAATTCATGCACAGCCACTTACCTTAAAAGACGCTATTAATATAGCTCTTACTAATTATGGTACAATTAAAGCAAAGAGTAATTATGTAAATGCTTCTAATGAATCTGTTCATCAAAGCAGAAGAGATTATTTACCAAACATTGTTCTTTCAGCCCAACAGGATTATGGAACCATAAATGGACAAAATGGCCCCATGTATGGTTTTGGCGGTTATTTAGTTTCTTCATCAGGCTTACCACTTGCCAATCAAAATTGGAATGCTGCATTTGGCGCTTTGTATTTAGCCAATATTAACTGGGACTTTTTTTCATTCGGACGTGCACAGGAAAAAATAAAAGTAGCACAAGCTGGTCTTGTACGGGATAAAAATGATTTGGCACAGGAACAATTTCAACATCAAATAAAAGTAGCAGCGGCTTACCTAAATGTATTAGCGGCTCATTGTATTACCACAACACAACAAAGAAATCTGGAGAGAGCTATTGTTTTTAAAACCAACGTAGTTATCCGTGCTAAGAATGGGTTGGTTCCCGGGGTTGATTCTTCATTAGCTAATGCAGAAGTTTCAAATGCTAAAATAGCATTAACCAATGCTAAAGATATGGAGCAGGAACAAGCAAATAAGTTAGCTGTTTTAATTGGGGTTCCGGCTACTCCGTTTGTTTTAGATACTACTTTTATCAGTCGTATCCCTGCTTCCATTCTTAATCCTTCCGGCGTGAAAGAACAAGAACATCCGTTATTAAAATATTATCAAAGCCGGATTAATCTCAGCATAGAGCAAACAAGTTATTACCGTAAACAATATTATCCTACCCTTTCATTATTCGGAATTATACAAGGCAGGGGTTCGGGTTTTACAGCGGGCTACACCTATGACCAAAAGGATTATTCGGATAACTACGGAACAGGTATAAATCCGGTACGAGGTAATTATCTGATGGGAGTTGGTATGAACTGGAACTTAACCACCATCATTAGAAACAGCGCTCAGGTAAATGCTCAAAAATATATTTCACAGGGCTTACAAAACGAATATGATTTGGTTAACCAACAATTAAAAGCACAAATGGTTCTTTCAGATACTAAAATTAAAAATGCACTGGATAATTCTATAGAAGCTCCTATACAAGTACGGTCTGCTTCGGATGCTTATCTGCAAAAAAGCACCTTATATAAAAACGGATTGGCTACGCTGGTGGATGTAACACAAACTTTATACACGTTGAACAGAGCAGAGTCTCAACGCGATATAGCCAACAGTAATGTGTGGCAGGCTTTGTTGATGAAAGCAGCAGCTACAGGCGATATGAACATTTTTATGAACGAATTTTAATACTTGAATTATGAATTTAATACGTTTTGCACTTCGTAAACCTATATCAATATTAGTATTGGTAGCCGGGTTATTTTTCTTCGGAATTAATGCCGTTAAAGACATTAAGATAGACATCCTGCCAAAAATGAATTTGCCTGTTATTTATATTGCTCACCCTTTTGGCGGATATACCCCCGATCAGATGGAAGCATTTTTTGCAAAAAACTATATCAACGTTTTACTATTTGCCAATGGAATAAAAAGTATTGAGACAAAAAATATTCAAGGCTTAACTTTAATGAAGCTTACGTATTATGAGGGCACCAACATGGCTCAGGCTGCCGCAGAAGTAAGTGCGTTATCGAATAGAATACAGGCTGTTTTTCCTCCCGGTTCAAATCCTCCGTTTGTTATTCGTTTTGATGCTTCTTCTTTACCCGTTGGGCAATTAGTACTAAGCAGCCCTAAACGTTCAAGTAATGAATTAGCAGATTTAGCTAATGTATATGTTCGTGCCTCATTCACCTCTATACCCGGGTTACTTGCTCCTGCCCCATTCGGAGGAAATATAAGAACTGTCGAAATAAATGTTGATCCGGAATTATTGCGTGCCCATAATCTTACTCCTGACCAGATAGTAGATGCCATTCGTTTAAATAACCAGACAGCACCAGGCGGAAATGTTCGTATTGGAGATAAAAACTATTTAACTCCTACAAATAATACCATTAGAGAGATTAAAGATTTTGAAAATATTCCTTTATTTAAAGGTGGGGTACAAAACCTTTACCTGAGGGATGTTGCCACAGTAAAAGACGGCGCAGATGTTACCGTTGGTTATGCGTTGATTAATGGCAAGCGTTCAGTTTACGTTAGCATTGCAAAATCCGGTGATGCTTCTACATGGGATGTAGTAAGTAATCTGAAAAAGGCTTTACCTAAGATTCAAAGCACCTTGCCCGAAGATGTTAGCCTGTCTTATGAATTCGACCAATCAGTATTCGTAATCAATGCGGTAAAAAGTTTAATAAGCGAAGGTGTTATTGGTGCTGTGTTAACAGGTTTAATGGTGCTATTGTTTTTAGGAGACAGAAGGGCAGCCTTAATTGTAATTATGACTATACCGACAGCTATTATTTCTGGCGTGTTGTTTTTAAAATTATTCGGACAAACCATCAATATCATGTCGTTAAGTGGATTGGCATTGGCGATTGGGATTTTAGTAGATGAGAGTACGGTAACGATAGAAAACATTCACCAGCATTTAGATATGGGCAAACCAAAAGCTCTTGCTATTTGGGATGCCTGTAAAGAAATTGCACTTCCTAAATTATTAATCCTGCTTTGTATTTTGGCTGTGTTTGCCCCTGCCTTTACCATGGTTGGCATTCCGGGCTCTTTGTTTTTACCCTTAGCATTAGCCATAGGCTTTTCTATGATAGTATCATTTTTGTTATCACAAACATTTGTACCTGTGTTAGCAAACTGGATGATGAAAGGCCATGATAAAGAACATGCTAACAATGAAACAATACATGACCCTGCCGAACAAAAAAGACTTTTAGCTGAAGGAAAGATTGGAAGTGGTAAAGGCGGAAAGTTTACCCGCTTTGATAAATTTCGTCTTGGTTTTTTAGCTCTTGTTACACGGTTATTAAATCACCGAAAACCAATCACCATTATGTATCTGGTAGTAATTACAGGACTTGCTACTTTATTTATAAGTAAAATTGGTAAAGATGTGTTGCCAAAGGTAAACTCCAGTCAGTTTCAATTACGGTTACGTGCTTCAGAAGGAACAAGAATAGAACGCACAGAGGAAAAGGTTCATATAGTTCTGAATGAATTGGAAAAAATGGTGGGTAAAGACCACATTGCTGTATCATCCGTATACATTGGTCAACACCCGTCCTTATTTTCTGTAAACCCAATTTACCTGTTTACATCCGGTTCACATGAAGCTGTTTTCCAAGTTAGTTTAAAAGATTATCACGTAAACATGGATGAGTTTAAAGATAAAATTCGTGCAAGAATAAAAGAAGTATTGCCTGATGTGAAATTATCTTTTGAACCTATTGAACTTACCGAGAAAGTATTAAGTCAAGGCTCTCCAACACCGGTAGAAGTACGTATAGCAGGTAAAAACAAAAAA
>CAJCJB010000304.1 GCA_903970545.1 Candidatus Saccharimonadota bacterium
ATAAAAATAATCTAATCCGTATTTTAATTTATATTTCTGTTTAATAAAACCTTCTTCTTTTTTATATCCGATTTCTTCTGCCAGTTTACCGCAGATTGTCCATATCAAATTAGCTTCTTTATCAGTCAACTCATCTTTCCATACTCCAATTTTATTTTTGTTTACTTTCTGTAAAAGGCTGCTGTGTTGAATTAAAAACTTATTTATTACGGGATTATTTATATCCACTTCATTACCTATTTTTTTAAAATGCTCATCATAGGTTAACATGTTATGATCATAAGGAATGCCAATAAATTTAGAAATCAAATTTAATTCTCCTTCAGGACTCAAAATTAAATCTTCATACTTTATTTCTAAAAACCTTTCTTTATTAATTTTGCTTGCCTTTTTTAATAGATTCTTATATTTATATCTCCATGTGTATGCCCATATAAACGAGCTTTTAGCGGATTCATTCATTCTTTTTGCCAATTTTACTTTTGCCAGTATTTGATCTCTCGGATCTCTATGTAGTATTATAAATTTACTATCGGGATATATTTTAGCTATAATTTCCATGCAGTTATGGAATTCTAATTGCTTATCAACTATGGCTGTAATATTACTTTTATCTTTATTCGGCTGAAAACAAAGGTAGGTTAGTTTAATAACTACTTCAAACGTTAAGTATGATTTATAAGCTTCTAAGCTTTTTTTCAAATCTTGCTTAGACCCAAACTGAGCTTCTAGTCTATCTAATGAAAGAAGAAAAAAGTCATTACAATATCTATCTATTATTTTTGATGTCCACTTTTTTATTTTTCCAAATTTTGGGTATAGGTTATAAACAAAAGGTTCTTCGCTTGCCACAACTACATTGGGGTGCATATTTAACATAGAGAGAAGTAAGGTACTACCTGTTCTGGCAGTGGCGAGAATAAAATTAAGTTTGATGCTTTTTATTTGCTCAATATTCAATTTATCCCTTATAATTCGTTTTTATGAACTGAATCATTCTCTCTGTAGAAGTTTCAATATTCTCCTTATCCGTATTAATTATTAGGTCAGGTTTTTTGGTATTTCAAAAGGGTCATTTATACCGGTAAGGTTATATATTTTATCTATATGATTATCGGGTAAAAATGCTTTTTTGTATAAACCTTTGGTATCTCTTTTAATTAATTCGGGTATTTCACAGTTTATAAAAACTGTTTTTACGATCGTATATTTATTCTTTAACTCTTCTCTTATTTCTTCATAAGGATTTATAGCACAGATAATAGTTATGATATTGTGAGATGAAAATTTATTGGCAATAAAAGCAAGCCTTCTGATATTTTCAGAACGGTCTTCTTTACTAAAGCCTAAATCTTTAATAATATATTTACGGTATTCATCAGCATCAATTATTTCAATAGGAATATTTAACGCATTTAACTCTATTTTTGTATGTTCGGCAAGCGTTGTTTTTCCTGCCCCGCTCATGCCGCAAAACTGTATTATCATTTTTAAACAATTTTACGGGACAATGTAGAATTTATTTTTATAATATTGAACTTTATTCAGGTAATGGAGAGCAAAAAAATTGTTAAAGTAAGATTCAATACCAATTACAAAGAGGATGATGGTAGTAAGGAGTGGAGAGTTATTATTAATGGCGTGGAGCATTTTTGTAATCATGTAACTATAAATTGCCCTTCTAAAACATCCAAAGATTTTATTGAAGGGGTTGGAAACAAATGGCATATTAGCTGCAAACCCAACCAAATTGACTATATAAAAGATGAAAAAATAACCGATAACACAGCCACTCTTTTTAAAGAGATTATATTAAGTTAAGCTTAAATCTGTACGATTTTATTTTTTTGAAGAATCAACCTTTATTCTTTCCGTTTGATTAGCCAGTTTCCAGGCTGTATAGAATACCAATTTACTTATCTTTTCCATTTTAGCAAAGTCTATCTTCTCTACATCATCGGTTGGTTGGTGATAATCATCATGCATGCCGTTAAAGTAAAATATTACAGGCACATTGTTTTTAGCAAAGTTATAATGGTCGCTCCGATAATAAAACCGATTGGGGTCTTTCTCGTCATTATAGGTATAATCAAGTTGCAGATTGGTATATGTTTTATTGGCTTGTTCTGATATTTGATGCAACTGACTACTTAATTTATCACTGCCTATAAGGTACACATAGTTGGCGTTATTTTTATATTTTTCATCCTGCCTGCCAATCATATCAATATTCAAATCGCAAACCGTTTTGCTTAGCTCAAACACCGGATGATCGGTATAATACTCGCTGCCAAGCAAACCCTTTTCTTCGCCTGATACATTTAAAAATAACAGGCTTCTGCGCGCACCTTTACCTTGCTTTTTGGCTTCCTGAAAAGCTTTTGCCAATTGCATAATAGCTACCGTTCCACTGCCATCATCATCGGCACCATTATATACTTTACCATCCTGTATGCCTAAATGGTCGTAATGAGCCGATAGAACAAGCACCTCATTCTTCAAATCAGTTCCTTCTATATAGGCCATTACATTTTCTGCACTTACTTTTTGTTTGCCTTGTTTAAGGTTTAATTCAATGTTTGTTTTGACAGGAAAATGTATTGGTTTTGCCGTAGAAGAAACTTTATTGCTGATAGAGGTTGTAGTTTGTTTTGACGATGTCAGTATTTCATCTGCCATTTGTTTAGATATATAAATGATAAAAGGATAATCCATAGCCGTGCCATCATCAATAGCCATGCGATTGTGTTTAAGCCTACGCTCTTGTCGCGCATAACTTCCGGCAATATTAGTATCTACAACAAACAAATACTTTATACCTTGTTTTTTTGCTTCGGCTTGCTTGCTGCGCATATTTGTTGCCCATGGACTTGCCTCTAATGTTTGCGATATAATAGATTTTCCATCTGCACGATAAGGCTCTCCGTTAAGTATCATCACGGCTTTGTTTTTTACATCCACCTTATCATAATCATTATAAACTTGCGTGTTTATGCCATAACCGCAAAATTCAATATCAGTAACCATAATATCGGTATCGCCCGTAATATTTGCCCAAGAGTAGTAATCGGTAGTTTGGTTATATGCTTTTTTAGCTATGCTAAGCTTTAATTCGGGTGGATTAAAAACTGCCAGCGGATACGTTTGCTGATAACCCTCTTTCAGGGTATTTATAGGAGGGATGCCTAAGTCTTTATAGTAATTGGTAATGTATTGGGCAGTCATTTTTTGTCCTTTTTGCCCGGTTTCTCTACCCTCGTATTCATCCGAAGCCAAAATGGTCAGGTTCTTCTTCATCCCGTCGGCAGTAAGGTATTTAGAAAACCTGATGGCTACCGTATCTGCCTGCTGAGCCTGGCTGCTATTAGAGCCAAGCAATAAGAGCCAGGCAACAAGTGGTGCGTATGTTATTTTTTTCATAGGTAAAGAGGAGCAAATTTAACAGTTATTTTTAATAGCCATTAACTCTATTATGTGTGCTGTCAATGGCCATGGCATAGGGTTGTTTAGCGGTACCATGCCCTTTAGTGCATTAATAGAAAAACTAGCTAGAAAATAGTTTAATGCGTATGATTCTATAAATTATGTGCATTTTTTTGTTTTACGTGCGTATGAAACCTTATTTTCTATGCCGGAATCTTTCTTACCGACGTCTGAAAACTTCTTTCACATGCCGGAATGCTTCCTTCCAACGTCGTAAACATTCCTTCCAACGTCGTAAACTTTCTTTCCAACATCGTAAACTTTCCTTCCAATGTTGGGACAGAGGATGTTTTAAGTAAGAGAATAATTGCCGGAATAGTTAATTAATAGGATTAACGAGTTTTTTAAGCATTTCATTAAACATTTTGTCGTTTTTATTACGGTTATTGTATTTATAAACAAACTCGGCTACATAGTTAGGTAGCATCTTAGGACTTACGCTATGATACTGCCCCATAATTCCACGTTCAATAATAGCCCAAAAACTTTCTATACTGTTGCTATTAACACCTCTATAAGAATATAACCTGCTATGGTCTGTTTTAATGTGGTTAATTATCTTTTTCATAGAATTATAAGCAGGTAAACTATCTGTAACTAATACGCTTTTGTCCTCATTAACGTATTTTTTAACCATATCTTTTAAATTGTCGTAGGATATAGTTTTCATTACCTGCGCAACTACATCGCCGCCACGTTCAACAATCCCAACTACCGGAATATTATCAGTACCACGCCCTCTTTTAGGTTCGGGTTGGCACTTAGCCTTACTTTTACCTTTAGGGGTAAAATTAAACCCTTCGCCCTTTAGTTCGTTTATCTGTTTATCTAATTCAGCACGTTTTTTAGGTTTAAAGCAGGGGTCATTCATTTTACGTGGCTTACCACCTATATAGGTTTCGTCCATTTCTACAACACCTTCCAAATCTTCTATACCCTTATTCTCATCCGCCATTAGTTCACGTATTTTATGATACATATTAAAGGCAGTAGGGTAGCTTACATCAATATTTCTTTTAAGTTGGTGTGCGGATAAACCTTTTTTTGCATCCGTTATAATTGACACAGCAAAAAACCATGTGCGTAAAGGTATGCGCGTATCGTGTAAAGGCGTATTAATGGTTACTGCGGTACTTTTATTGCAATCCCTACATCTATGTCGCATATCCTTGTTACGGTTTTGTAAGTCTGTGCCACCACAGTAGGCGCATTTAGTTTTTTTACCCCACCGTAATTTCTCTGCATACTCTATACAATGCAGTTCAGTTGGGAACTTATTTGATATTTCTACTATATTCATATTGTATCTAAAATTATTTTTGGTTTGTATTCGGGTAATTGCTGTAAAATCATTTCAGTAGGTAGAAAAATTTTAAAATTTTCTACCTCGTTTTTAGTAAAAATTATATTAGGCAAGGGTTCAAAACGTGCCGTCCAGTCATTTGTATAAGGTACGGCGTAAAAACTACCTAATACCATAATTAATTTGCCTTTATATATTCCTTTTTCATCAATAACATATTTATATTCTCTAAGTATTCCTAAAAAATTACCATTAGTATCATATAAATACGGTGTATCATCTACAAATTGTTCGCCATTAAGGTTATTTCCGTTATTTAATTTTGTAAATCTTATTATTGCCAAAATCTCATCATTACTATTTAAAATACATAAGTCGGGGACATTTTTTCTAATAAGCTCCCTTATTTCAAATTCAGTTTTATAAACAATAGAATTAAGCTCGGCAAGACATCTTATTATGTTCTTTTCGTTTTTAAAATGATTATATACAATCTTAGTTTTTAAGTACGAGTAAGCAATAGTTATACTAAAAGGAAATGGAATATCTGAATGTAATTTATTAATAACCTCCTCTACCTTTACTTTTAATTCACTGTATTTTTTTTGTTCCTTTTCTTTTTCTTTTAAAATAAAATCTGCTATTGAAAATACTATCGTAACTATTGATACTATTAATATTACGTTTTTTGATGCGGGAGATAAATCACCAAGCCCCATAAAATTAGGAAACACATCGGCAGATACTCTAATAAACATGAGTACCCCCCCTCCTAAAATTGAAAAAACTGGCTTTAACTTCATATCTTTGAAAAAAACAAAGATAGAGTAATTCTATTACTTTACTGTTCCGAAGTATTTTGTGTCCAAGCAAAATAATACAAGTCCGTTACATGGCTCTTCCATGTGGATTGGAGGGTTTGCTTCGGGTAATTTACACATGGCAGCTATGACTTACCGGCAAAATGGTTATGATTTTTGGCCCGGACCGCTTAACCCTGCAACCGATGCTATTGATAGTGCTACATCACAGAATTATAACCAAGTTTGGAAGGTAAACCGTTATGATATTGCCAATTTTTTATATGAATGGGGGCTTGGTAATGTGCAAAGCGGTGCTTTTGTTCCCCCTGCATCTATTACTACCTGGCCCGGTAATTCTCCTTATACAGGCAAACCCTTAGCACCTTATGTAGATGTGAACCATAACGGAGTTTATGACCCTATAGCAGGTGGAGATTACCCGCTTATTAAAGGCGACCAAATGATATGGAGCGTTTATAATGATATTTATAGTACACACGCAGAAACAGGGGGATCGCCCTTAGGTATTGAAGTACATGCCAGTGCCTATGCTTTTACCTGCCCGGGTATTGCCGATAGCAATGTGGTATTAAACAACACTACTTTTTATAACTATCAGATAGTTAATTACAGTGCAAATCAATATGATAGTACCCGTATGAGTTTATGGATGAATACAGATTTGGGTGATTATCAGGATGATTATATAGGCTGCGATGTAATGCACAACTTTGGCTATACCTATAACGGAGAGAATTATGATTATGATATAGCTCCTGCCTTAGGTTACCATAGCAACTTACCTGTATTTGCCTGCAATGTGTTGAACGGACCCTTGGCAAACCCGAATGATGGGATAGATAACAACAACAACGGGGTAATTGATGAAGCTAACGAGCATTGTTTGATGGATGGGTTTATTTATTATAATAATTCGGGAAATCCTTTAAATGGGAATCCCTTTAGTAATGCTATGGGAATACCTTACTATAATTTAGCTTCTGAAGTATGGGAAAATGGTACGCCTATCACTTATGGTGCTTCAGGTTGTTTAGCAGATACCGTGAGCACACCTTGCAGATTTGTATTCCCCGGTATTTCAGACCCTTATGGTATTGGCATGGGCGGTTCTATAGCAAGCCCGGTTGTCCCACCGGGAGGAACTGCCGCTTATGGCACTACAGGCTGGACAGAAGC
>CAJCJB010000305.1 GCA_903970545.1 Candidatus Saccharimonadota bacterium
ATTCAACAGATGATAGTGTTAGTGCAATACAAAATAAATTTCCGCAAGTAACTGTTATTGCAAATAAATTTAATGTAGGTTTTCCTAAGGCAAATAATCAGGGGATTGCTATTGCAAAAGGTGAGTTTATTCTTTTACTAAACCCTGATACAGAGTTAACAGATAATTCTATTGAAAAATTAATTAATTATTATAATTCACAAACAGAGTTACTGATACTTGTTCCTAAATTATTAAACTCAAATTTAAGTTTACAACAATCCATTCAGCCGTTTATAACTGTAGGTGAAATTGTATCTGAAACTTTCTTTTTGCATAAATGGTATAAAAGAGATAAATCTTATTTTACTAATTTCAAGGATATCGTTCAAGAAGTAGAGGCTGTTTCGGGAGCTGCTATTTTAATAAAGAAGGAAGTGATTACTAAAATTGGTGGACTGGATGAAGATTTGTTCTGGACAGAAGATATGGAGTTTTGTTATCGCGCTCACTTAAATGGGATTAAGCGAATTTATTACCCCTTTGCTTCAATCATACATCATGTGGGTCAAAGCGGAAGTAAAAATATGAATGTAATGCTGTCTAATCAGGTACTAACCAAGATAAAGTATTTCGAGAAAAATCATTCCTATTGGGAATTTGTAGTTGTAAAATGGTTTAGGTTTATCCATATTATTACTAGAATTATAATGTTTGAAGTTTTATCCATATTTAATTCCAGATATAAAACTAAGTTTAGGGCGTATAAATTTACCTTTAAACATTTTATAAAAAATGAGTATTGATTTTGAAGACTGATTCAAACATATTATTTTTTTTAGTAAACTATTTCAACGAGGAAGAAGTATACTCCTTTATTAAGGAACAACTAAAACCTACTGAAAACAATTTTATTGATGTAATAATTACAGATAATGGCAGCAGGACTTCTTTAATAAATGACATTGAAGGCAAGTATCCAAATGTTACTCTAATTAAATCGGGAAGCAACGTAGGTTATTTTGGAGCAGCTTATTTGGGTTTAACAAACTATTTAGATAGAAACAAAGACTATCCTCAGGCAGTAATTATATGTAATACAGATATAAAATTAGCAGGTGATTTCTTTCAGGTATTACAAAACAAACTATCCGATACTAATTTTGATATACTTGGCCCTTCTATATATTCTACTCTTTTCAAACATGATCAAAACCCCTATATCATTCATAGAATAAAAGAAAGTAAGCTTAGGTTCTTTAAGTTTGTTTCTTCTGCTCATTTCTTATACAGTTTATTTACAGTTTATCATGTATTCAAAAACAAGTTATCGGGTAAGACTAACATATATCATGAAGCAATGAAAACCTATGCTATACATGGTTCTTTTATTATATTTAATAAGACCTTCTTTCAAAAAGGAGGTACTATAAATTATCCTTGTGTATTATTTGGCGAAGAACTCTTTATTGCTGAACAAGCCTTGAAACTAAATTTGAATATGCTGTATGAGCCTTCTTTAAAAGTAGAGCATAACGAACATGCTACTACGGGAACTTTTAAATCTAAAGAAGCAGTTGCATATTTACACCAGTCTTATACTTTTTTACTGAACACTTATTTTAAATAACCATTCAGCTCTTTTGTCAGGCCGGTAATTTCATTTTTATTATTAGTGGAATGAAGACAAATTCTCAACCGCTCAATTCCTTCTTTAACCGTTGGACTCTTTATGGCGCGCACATCAAAGCCTTTAGCAGTTAGTTCTTGTGATGCTTTAATGACATTTTCATTTCCTTTAATCACAAAGCAATGTATAGCGCTTGTGCTGTTTATTTTATCTTTAATCGGAATGGTAAGTTCATTAAATAAATTTATACTCTCTTTTAGTGCTTTTATTTGTTTAGTGCTTTGAAGCAACTTATAAGAAGCCATTACCAAAGCAACGCTCGATGCAGGCAAAGCCGTTGTGTAAATAAGCGAACGAGCAAAGTTTACTAAGTAATCATATAAATCCTTACTGCCAACCACACACGCACCATGAGCCCCCATAGCTTTACCGTATGTATAAACACGGGCGAAACAATCTTGTTCAATACCCAATTCATTACACAAACCCCTGCCTTGCTCTCCGTAAACACCAATAGCATGGGCCTCATCAACTATTAAATACGCTTTATGCTGTTTACATAAATCAGTAATTTCTTTCAGTAGAGCACAATCTCCATCCATAGAAAAAACAGATTCTGTAACCACATAAACCGTCTCCCTATTCTTTTGTTTGGCAAGCAGCTCTTTTAAATGTGCCAAATCATTGTGTCTAAACTTATATGCATTAGCAAAGCTCAAACGAATACCATCTATAATAGAAGCATGGCACAACTCATCATACATTACAACATCTCCGCGTTGCGGAACTGAGGAAAGCAACCCAACATTCGCATCATAACCCGAATTAAACAACAAAGCCTTTTCCGCTTGATGAAATGCAGCAACCTGTTTCTCACAATCTGTATAAATAAGACTATTGCCTGTAATTAACCTTGAGCCTGTGGAGCCCTGCTGTTGAATATCATACTCTTTTACTATAGCATCTTTCAATTCTTTTAGTTCAGCGCTCTTAGCAAAACCTAAATAATCATTACTGCTAAAATCAATCAGATTGGTGTTAGGTAAAGAAAGCGTACGGAAATTATGCTCAGTTTTTCTTTTATCTAATAAGGATAAAAGCTTTTTAGGAAACTCACTCATGAGTGATGTTATGCAACAACTTGCTTATAGGAAAACGCAACCTTAGGTGTTAAACCCAGTATTTTAAACATATCCATATCCTCGTTAAACGCAGGATTGGGCGTAGTCAGTAATTTATCTCCGGCAAAAATAGAACTTGCACCCGCCATAAAACAAAGTGCCTGCGCCTCCATGCTCATGCTCAGCCTTCCAGCCGATAAACGAACAGCTGTATGTGGCATCACAATACGTGTAGTGGCAATCATGCGCACCATATCCCAAACAGGTACATGTTCCTGGTTCTCCAGCGGAGTTCCTTCTATAGGTACCAAACCGTTAATAGGCACCGATTCAGGTTGAGGCGTTAAATTGGTCAGCGTAAACAACATACCTATTCTATCTTCCACACTCTCGCCCATTCCAATAATCCCGCCCGAACATACCGTCATCCCCGCCTTGCGCACATTCTTAATCGTATTCAATCGGTCTTCATAGGTGCGGGTAGTAATCACATCCCCGTAAAACTCTTCCGACGTATCAATATTGTGGTTATACGCATACAAACCGGCATCAGCCAGTTTCTTAGCCTGTTCTTCGGTAAGCATACCCAGTGTGCAGCACACTTCCATCTCTTTGCTGTTAATGGTTTTCACCATCTCCAGCACCTTATCAAAATCTTTATTATCGCGCACTTCGCGCCATGCGGCACCCAAACACATACGAGATGCACCCGCAGCCTTTGCCCTGGTAGAAGCCGTATCAACCTCCTCAATGCTCATCAGCTTATGCACTTTTATATCCGTATGGTAACGCGCCGCTTGCGGACAATACGCGCAATCTTCACTGCAACCCCCTGTTTTAATAGATAACAACGAGCTTATCTGCACCTCGCCCGCCTTGTGATATTGACGGTGCACCGTGGCAGCTTCGTACACTAATTCCAATAAAGGTTTGTTATAAACGTCTAATATTTTAGCTTTTGTCCACTTTTTCATCTTATAATCTTAGTAGCAACAAATGTAATAAATCAAAATAAAAAACAAGGGTTTTGTTAATTCTTTTCTCTGTTATTGCGAAGAAGTTACGACGGCAATAACAACACACGAGGGCACACTCACCCATTTAATTTATAACTTCGCAGTTCAATTAAAACCATGCGTAAAAATACATTCTCTTTCTTAGCCGGATTATTTGGTGCTACCGGAGTAGCCTTAGGCGCTTTGGGTGCACATGCATTGAAGCAAAAAATGCAGGAAGGTTTATTAACCCCCGAGCAACTTAGTGCATTTGATACGGGAACAAAATACCAGTTGATACACGCCATAGTGCTGCTGCTGCTGGCATACATAAACAAAGACAAGCAATATAAATTATACACGGTGGCATCTTACCTGATGGTGGCGGGCATTGTGTTGTTCAGCGGGTCTATTTATTTGTTAACCACCAGGGGCATTACGGGAATTAATGCAGGGTTTATATTAGGCCCGTTAACTCCGCTGGGTGGTGTGTTGCTAATTGCAGGATGGGTTTGCATGACTATGGAGGCATTGAAAAAGCGATGACCCGTAAAACACTTTTTGCTGATGTGCTGCTTCCGCTGGCGGTTCCTAATTTATATACCTATCGGGTTCCGCTTGAGTTGAATGAGGCTGCCATGCCGGGCGTGAGGGCTTTGGTTCAGTTTGGCAGAAATAAGTTTTATACGGCATTGATTAAAACTGTACACGAAAACCCGCCTGAGAAATACCAAGCCAAATACCTGGAAGATATTTTAGATGCACAACCTATAGTAAACAATACTCAGTTTGCGTTTTGGGATTGGATGAGTGCTTATTACCTATGCAACACAGGTGAGGTAATGAATGCTGCGCTTCCTTCGGGATTGAAATTAAGCAGCGAGACCAAGCTGGTTATTAACCCTGATATTGATTTAGAGAAAGAGAAGTCTAAAGCTTTAAGCGATGCCGAATACATTTTGCTGGAAGCGATTGAAAAACGAAACGTATTATCTTTTACCGAAGCAGCCGAAGTATTAGCCGTTAAGAATCCGCAGGGAACGATAAAGCAACTGCTGGCAAAAAAACTTATTCTGTTGTATGAAGAAATAAAGGAAAGATACAAGCCTAAGATTATTCCTTATATAAAACTACACGACAGCTATCATGCGGATGAAAAAGCTTTGCAGGAACTATTTACCAACCTGGAAACAAAAGCCTTTAAACAACTGGAGGTTTTATTGTTCTATTTAAAGGAAACTAAAAGAGATATACAGGAAGATAATACTTGGTTGAAACGTAGCCATGTGCTGAAAAATTTTGACAGCGCTGTTATTAATGCGTTGATTAAAAAGAACATATTTGTACAACAAGAATTTGAAACAGGCAGGCTTGAAAATAGTCATGCTACGCATCTTCAAAAAGATTTATCATCGGCGCAAAGCAAGGCTTTACAGCAAATAGAAGAGAGTTTTAAAACACAACAAACTTGTTTGCTACATGGCATTACAGGCAGCGGCAAAACAGAAATATATTGTGCACTTATTGAAAAGACCCTTGCCGAAGGTAAACAGGTGTTATACCTCTTACCCGAAATTGCTTTAACCACACAGCTTGTCAGCCGTATTAAAAGATATTTTGGCGATAAAGCTGGTGTGTATCATTCACGCTTTTCGGAGAATGAACGTGTGGAAGTATGGAATGCCGTTTTGCAACAAGAGGTTAAAGGCACTTCTTTCAACAAGCAAAATCATCAGTTAATAATGGGAGCAAGAAGCGCTCTGTTTCTTCCGTTTGATAACATAGGTTTAATTATTATTGATGAGGAGCATGATACTTCTTACAAGCAACAAGACCCTGCACCAAGATACCATGCCCGAGATGCAGCTCTTTACTTAGCATCGCTACATAAAGCAAAAGTATTATTGGGCACAGCTACGCCAAGTATTGAAAGTTATTATAATGCTTTGCAAAACAAATACGGTTTGGTTGAGTTGAACGAGCGTTTTGGGAAATCGTCTTTACCTGTTATTGAAGTGATTGATATGCGCAGAAAAGACGGTAAAAAAACAGATGATGTGATTAGCGAACCTTTATTTGATGAGATGAAGGCTGCGCTTGCAAAGAAGGAACAGATCATCTTATTTCAAAACCGTAGGGGCTTTGCTCCTTATACCGAATGTTTTACCTGCGGTCACATTCCTACTTGTGTGCAATGTGATGTATCGCTAATCTATCATAAAGCAACCAATAAGCGAACTTGTCATTATTGTGGTTATACTACCGACCCACCAAAGGCTTGTGTAGCTTGTGGGAGTATCGATTTGCGTTACCGTGGTTTTGGTACACAAAAGGTAGAGGAAGAAATCAGTATTCTTTTTCCGGAGGTAAAAACCAAACGCATGGATATTGATTCTACGCGAAGCAAACATGCTTACAAACAAATTATAGAAGAGTTTGATGCCGGAGATATTGATATACTTACCGGTACGCAAATGCTTAGCAAAGGCTTGGATTTTGATAATGTGGGCTTGGTTGGTGTTTTGCAAGCCGACCATTTGTTAAGTTACCCTGATTTTCGTTCTCACGAAAGAGTTTTTCAGTTAATGACACAGGTTAGCGGCAGAGCCGGAAGAAAGCACTCTAACGGAAAAGTGTTTATACAAACTACACAACCGCAACATGCCGTTATTAATTGGGTAATTAACCACGACTACAAACAAATGTATAACACCCTGCTTGCCGAAAGACAGGAGTTTTTATATCCGCCTTTTACTCGTTTGTTTAGTTTCTTGTTTATTTGCAAAGATGCCGATGCGCTGGGTTACGCAGCTGATTGGTTTGGAGTTGAATTAAGAAAAATATTTGAGCAACGGGTGCTGGGGCCACAGTTTCCTATTGTTAGCCGTATTAAGAATGAATACTACAAACAAATATTGCTAAAGGTAGAGCGCAATTATTCCTCTAACCAAGTACGGCAACAACTCAATAAAATAATTATTGCCTTTAAAACCGATAAGCTTTTGGCTAAGGTACGGTTGAAGATAGATGTAGACTGCTATTAGAGGAACAGTACCCTACTTTATCTTTTTTACCTTAAATTTACAGAGTGAACTTCTTTAAAAGAATAATCATTGCTACTGCTTGTGTGGTTGTATTTATAATAGTTACTTCATTTGCTATCCCCAACAATATTAAGCTTATTATCTGTTTTAATAATTATGCAGGAAACTCAGTTCTAAACTTAGATTCTACTTATAAAAATCAGTTGGGACAGCCTTTTAAGGTTACCAATATAAAGTATTATATAAGCAATATTGTTTTAATGAAATATGGAAAAGGATATGGAGGGGTAGTTCCAAACTATGACCATGTCTCTATTAAAGAATACTATTTAATCAACGAAATGGATGAAGACTCCAAAAAAATTAATTTAGATGTACCCAACGGAACCTATGATTATATGTCCTTTATTATAGGAGTTGATAGTTTGCATAATTGCAGCGGTATGCAAGCGGATGCTTTAGACCCGCTAAATGGTATGTTCTGGGCTTGGAATACCGGCTATATCTTT